>JADGNQ010000188.1 GCA_017883385.1 Candidatus Sulfotelmatobacter sp. | reverse complement strand
GCGGGCGCAGCGTATGGCTTCGCAGGCATGGGGCCGTACAGTGGCGGACAGGCAGAGCTATTACGTGTGCCCTATGCCGACTTCAACTGTCTGGTGCTCGCGCCCGATGCTGAGGAAAAGGAAAATGATTACGTTATGTTGTCCGATATCTTTCCGACCGGTTATTCACCTATCTCAACCTCGGTGTGCCGAAGAACCCGATGAACCCGTTTTACTTGGAGCTCGCGTTCAATGCTCTGGGCGCATCCTGGATCGACCTGGGTCTCGGCGGGTACCTGAAGAGCGTCGGCTACGACGTGTCGGTCTACACACCGGAACTCGGCAAATTCAAGGTGCCGACTCTGCGCAACGTCGACGCACGGCCGAGCGCCGGCTTCGTGAAGGCGTATGGCCACAACGGCTACTTCAAGAGCCTGGAGGAGATCGTCCACTTCTACAACACCCGTGACGTACCCAGCGCCGGCTGGCCCGCACCCGAGTACGCGGCCAACATGACCAGCGAGGTGGGCAACCTCGGTCTAACACCGGCGGAGGAGGAGGCGATCGTCGCCTTCCTGAAGACACTGACCGACACGAAGTTGCCACAGGTGAAGTAGCGTTGCCCATTTCCGCCGAGCGGCTTAACTCGATGCCGTTGGGCGGAAGTCCGAAAAGAAGTAAGAAAGGAGAATAAACATGCCAGGGTTCGGATCACCCTTTTCAGGGTTAGCAAACGACAGGAAGCTCACGCATGAGGAACTCGTCAGAGCAATTCGTTTCATGGTGGCCGCGGAGTACGAAGCGACGCAGATGTACCTGCAGCTTGCCGAGTCAACCGACAACAAGCTCGCCGTGAAAGTGCTCAAGGAAATTGCGGACGAGGAACTTGTACACGTGGGAGAGTTTCTGAGATTGCTCCGCGAGCTTGCACCCGATGAAGAAAAGCTCTATGCGAAGGGGGCAAAAGAAGTAGAAGGAAAAATCAAGAAGATGAAGTAAGGGATTGCCTTGAACAATTCCGCCGCGCTCTTCAGCTGCTTCGCCATTCCAACTCAATCTCATAGAGTGACCTCAGTCTAGCGTATCGAAAATTTTGCACCAGAGGCGCGCAATTCGTCACACCCTCAACCCATACCGAAACAGGAGCCACATCATGACCGAAAAGACCGCAGTCGTGCACTGGGAAGGCCAAGGCAAGAAGGGCCAGGGCAAGATAAGCACCGAGACCGGTGCGCTGAAGCACTACCCCTACGGCTTTGCGAGCCGCTTCGAGGACGACCGGCGCGGCACCAATCCAGAGGAAATCCTCGGCGCCGCCCATGCCGCGTGTTTTACCATGGCGTTTTCGTTCGCCTGCGATAAGGCCGGGCTGGCAACCACTAACGTCGACACCAAGGCCAGCGTGCGCCTGGCCAAACAGGGCGACGGCTTCGTAATCGACCGCATTGCGCTGACGCTGCAGGCCACGGTGCCCGGCATCGACGAGGCGAAGTTCCAGGAGATCGCGGCCGCGACGAAGCGCGATTGCCCGTTGTCGAAGGCACTTGCCAGCGTTCCGGAGATCACGCTGCAGGCAACGCTGAGGCAGGAGATTCGGCGATGAAGAAAAGTTCTATACCGCTGGGGCAGAAGAAGTAGGAAACGAAATCTAGAAAATGAAGTAAAGAATTTCCGGGAAAGACCGCCCAACGACCGCTTTCGGCGGACGCCTTTGCCTCGATGTGCTTGGCTCCCCAACACGTTAGGCGTGATGTTCAGAAACAAACACAAAGAGAGGAGACATTTATGAAGAAGAAACGTCATCTCATAGCAATTTTCAGTGCGGCTATCGTTGCGACAAGCTCTCTACTCGCTGAGGAGAAGGCAAAAAGCCCGGCGGATGGCTACAACATCCATGTCCTCGTGCCCCATCGTCACGAAGACGGCACGGTGCACGGTCCGTATCACCATTATTGCAAGCCAATCAGGCCGGAAATCATGCAGTGCATGATTTTTCTGTCCGCCGATCCGAATGCCGAACTTGTTGAGATCGAATACTTCATTGACAAGAAGCTCGCGCGCGCGAATGTGACGCTGGAGCAATGGAACAAGCATTTCCACGATCACACTAAGGAAATCGCAACCGGGCGCGTGCAAGTACTTGATGTATCGCCGCAGAAGGCGAAAGAGATTACCGAGGCCGCGTCCAAAACCGACGGCATTATCTTCCACCTGTGGCCGATGGGCGCAAGAGTACCGAACGGCGATGTTATGTTCCCGACGGCCATCAGCCACAAGCGCGTAGAGAAACTTGAAATTCCGAGGTAAGGATCGTGAGTTGTGAGTTAACCGCGTCAATCTCGATTGAGCTGTGTCATGCCTCGCCGCTTGAACAGAAACGCGTTGAAAAACGGCACGCTTCTCAACTGGAGCGCTTGGCCGGAAAAGAGTGTGCCGGTTCTGATTGGCATCGCGCGCCCCAGTGGGGCAAGCTAACGAAGGAGAAGCCGTTATGAAAGGTTTTGTGAAAGACATCGAGGGTCTCGCCATCAAGAATGAAGAATTTCGCCGGGTGCTTTACACGGCCAGGAACTGCCAGCTCGTCGTCATGGCGTTGAAGCCCAAGGAAGAGATCGGCGCGGAAGTCCACAAACTCGACCAGTTCTTTCGCGTGGAGGAGGGGACCGGTGAGGCGGTTCTCGATGGCGTTCGGACGGCGATCCGCGCCGGCTTCGCGGTAGTCGTCCCGGCCGGGACGAAGCACAACATCATCAATACCGGCAGTGTTCCACTGAAGCTCTATACGCTCTATGCGCCGCCGAATCATCGGGATGGCGTCGTCCACCATACCCGCGCCGACGCGGAGGCCGACAACGAGCACTTCGACGGCAAAACGACGGAATAGAGCATCTACTGCGCTCCGAGCTGATCTGCGCAGGAACGCGCAGGTTGAGTTCCCTCGGTTGTCCCCTGAGTGGGCCGGGCAGTTCAGCGAGGGCTCTAAGCCGTTCAGACGCCACGAGAAGCGGGGCGCAACTAATTCAGAGGGAGTCCACCATCTCAGTTTGGTCTCTAATCCACTGGTCCCTAGCCGCATTAGTCTCTTATAAGTTGAGGGTTGACAGAAAGGGCAAAGATTTGGAAACAGGGTGAGCCCGCATTCGCGGGCGATTTATAAGGGGGGCGCGCCCCTTTGTTCGTGAGATGGGGTTTGCCCGGGGCCGAAGACACATTGTTTGCTTCCGGCTTGTCCGGCCTAAGATAAATATATTAACGTCGATTCACCAATTAAGGAGTGAAATGCATGACCAAGCGGGTGATTGTCACGGGCGGAAGCGGGCTGGCCGGCAAATGGGTCGTCGAAGATCTGGTTCAGCATGGCTACGAGGTGCTCAACCTCGACCGAGTGCCGATGGCCAAAGCCACCGCACGCACGCTGATTACGGATTTGACGGACGCGGGCCAAGTGTTCAACGCGTTGGCGTCGAGCACCACGGCAAAAGAGTTCGACGATGACCTCGAACCCAAGCCGATCGACGCCATCGTTCATTTCGCCGCCATTCCGCGCATTCTCGTCACAACCGACAACGAAGTGTTCCGCATCAACGTGATGGCGACTTACAACGTGCTGGATGCAGCATCGAAGCTTGGTATCAAGAAGGTGATCGTCGCGTCTAGCGAAACCACCTACGGCGTGGTCTTCGCACATCGGCATCGCGATCCGGAATACTTTCCGCTCGACGAACAATACCCCGTCGACCCGATGGACAGCTACGCGATGTCGAAGGTCATCAATGAGGTGACCGCGAAAGCGTTCCATGCGCGCACCGGAGCGGACATTTATTGTTTCCGGATCGGCAACGTCATCGATCCGGTCGACTACGAGAAATTCCCGGCGTACTTCAAGGATCCGGGACTGCGCAAGCGCATTGCGTGGAGCTATATCGATGGGCGCGACCTGGCGGCCGCATGCCGACTCGGCATCGAAAAGGACGGACTGGGCTGGGAAGTGATGAATGTGGCCGCCGACGACGTGTCATCCGACCTGCCTACCGCCGAACTGCTGCAGCGTTTCTACCCGAACGTGCCGCTCAAGAAACATTTGGGCGAGTTTGAGACGCTGTTGAGCAATGAAAAGCTCAAGCGCCTGCTTGGCTGGCAACAGCACTACCGCTGGCGCGATCAGGTTAAAATATATGCAGTAGCGAAGGCGACCTGAGGGCCCCAAGCCGCTTCAGTAGCAACGTTATTGCGCCACCGCTCAATGCATCGCGTCTTTTTGGTAAGCGAGGATCGATGCCTGCGCACGTCTAGACATTGTCTTCTTAGAAGCCGTTTCAGCGCGGCGGAAGCGGCCTCTGATCTAGCTGAGCATGAGGAGTCGGGGGTGGGAAGGATAGGTTCCGCTCTTTCCGCAGTTCCCTCATTTTGTAACAGCTTATGTACGCTAGTGCACAGAATTCATGGAAAGAACGGGGATAATTGTTAATACTCGTCTGCTCCTGACTTTGATATGTTAAGGACCGCTATGCGTCTTGCCGCTGCCCTGATCGCCGCCACGTTCGCCGCATCGGTTTTCGCGAAGCTACCGCCCCCGACCGTCGAGGACAAGGCGAAGGCCGCCGAAGCCGCCGCGAAGGCTGCATGGACTGAAAAGGTCGGCCTTTATCAACTCTGCCTCGCGATGGAACGGACGGCCGCCGCGTATCGCAAGAGCCTCAAGGCCGCCGGAAAGGATGTTCCGGTCCCGGTTGCGACGGCTCCGTGCGCCGATGCCGGTCCCTATATGTCGACGATCACGCCGGCGGCACCCAAGCCGCTCGAAGCCTCGGGCGCGCATTCACAGCCAGCAATGGCCGTCTCGCCGCCAAGCACGAAGGCGACCGCCGCTGATATCGCGGGCGGCCCCAAAAAGTAGCCGCACCGTCCTGCCGTGCGGCGCATCGCAATACTCAAGGCGTCCGAAAAGAATTTCAGCTGTGTCAGGCTGGTGGGATGTTGGCCATCGGGAAACCAGGGCTTGGCGAGCGGCGCCCACAACCGCTCGACGCGCGCGTGATCCGCGTAAATCTCCCCCGCGGCACGACCCCGAGACCTCGTTGGTCTCGTGCCGTGGGCCTGTGGCGATTTTTCATCAACTTGAAGGACAGAGAAATGAACTGGGACCAAATCGAAGGAAACTGGAAGCAATTCAAGGGCAATGTCAAACAGCAGTGGGGCAAGCTCACCGATGACCAGCTCGACGAGATTGCAGGCATGCGCGCTCCACTCACCAGAAAGATACAGGAAACGTATGGAGTCTCCAAGGACGAAGCGGAGAAGCAACTCGCCGATTTTCAAGAGCGCATAAAGGAAATTGGCCACGTCAAGTCAGACAAAGGCGCAGACGCGACGCTCCGGGGCGCGCAATAATGCACCGTCTGACAAACGCGATGCCGATTACGCTGTGGCGAAGGAGAAGGGCGATGCTTTTGTAAGCGACCCGAAAAGCAATTACATGAACGAGGCGAAGGCGCGTTTTGGCAAGTGAGATAAGCACATCGCAATTGGTGCCGGAGTAGGCGGCGTTGCGGGTTCGAGTCTTGGTGGTGGTGTTCTCGGAGCATCGGCGGGAGCGGTAGTGTGCGGCGTCGTAGGCGGCGACGGATCAGGCGCCGTTTAAGTCATTCTGAAACGGTCTCCAAGAGTTGGCGAACTTCTCCGCCGCAGCACGAATTCGTGGCGCCGGGGCGGGTTTCGCCCAATCGCCTGCGGATGTCAAGTATGGTTGATTTGGGTCAAACGGCCACAGGGTTCGGGGGTTAAGCTGACATTCAGCCTCTCGTAAAAGGCGCCAACCATGTCGAAGATACATTGTTTTGAATTCAGCGCGCTGTTGCAAGCGCAACGCCGGCATTTGCTCGACGAGGTGCGCGAAAAAATCGACACCTCGGGCGAACGCCTCGGTTTCGCTAACCAGCGGAAGATCGCCGAAAGCGATGTCCTCGCAGACGCAGTCGCCGAACTGGACGTGGCGATGGTGATCCGCGAAAGCCACGAATTGCAGGATATTGAAGCTGCGCTCGCGCGCATCGGCGACGGCAGTTACGGCATCTGCATCGACTGTGGCGGGGAGATCGGCCGGGCGCGGCTGAAAGCCGATCCGAGGGCCAAGCGTTGCCTAGCCTGCCAGATCCGAGTGTTGCCCATATTGCCGACCGGTGCGTAATGATAATGATCGTATCGTATGGCGCGACGTCATGTAGGAAGAAGGTTTGCAATGGCGAAAAGTAATATTCCGCGTCACGTCGGTTTCATTCCAGATGGAAATCGCCGCTGGGCCGTGGATCATGGTCTGCCCAAAGAAGCCGGATATGCTCAGGGCATCAACCCGGGATTGCTCCTGTACGAGAAATGTAAAGAATACGGAATCGAGGAAACTTCCATCTACTGCTTTACCCAGGACAACACCAAGCGGCCTCCCATCCAGAAACAGGCATTCAGCGAGGCCTGCGTTGCATTCGCTTTCGAGATTGCACGCCGTGGAGCGGCTCTGCTTGTTGTCGGCGATGAGACCTCGACGCAATTCCCGAAAGCATTAAAAGAATTCCGGCAGCGCCAGGGTCTCGGCATGAAGGTGAATCTACTCGTCAACTATGGTTGGGAATGGGATCTGGCCGGTCTTAAGAACGGTGGCCTGCGTTCAGATGAAGTTTCACGTTTGGATTTGATTGTACGCTGGGGCGGAGGACGTCGATTGAGCGGCTTTCTCCCGGTGCAATCGGTTTATGCGGATTTCTATGTCAGGGATGAGTATTGGCCCGATTTTGATCCGCAGCATTTTGAGCACGCACTCGCCTGGTTTAAGAATCAGGATCAGACACTCGGCGGGTAATATAGTGGTGTGGGAGGGAGAGAGCCACAAGGCTTCTCCCGATCCGAATAAGGCATTTCTAAGATCCCCAACCCGTGTCCAGATTTCCCCTGCTCAGGGAGTCGGTCGGGGCTCGAACCTCCGCTGAATGACCGTTTCCGCTTGCCATTGCTGCCGGTGGACCTAGGTGACACAGGTGGCCGGTGTAGATCTGCGGATTCAACCGGTGGATGCAACACACTAGAAACTGCGTAAGCAGAAGGAGTGTTGCAGATGAAACAAAGACCGCGGATTTATTGCACAGAAAGTCAGAAAGTGATCATGTGGGAGCGGTGGCGGAAAGGTGAGTCGCTGCATCGTATCTCCGAACTGTTTGATCGCAACCACTCATCGATACAAGGGATACTGGCAGAGTCAGGTGGGATACAACCGGCGCAACGACGCCGTTCGAGATTGGCGCTGACTTTAACTGAGCGAGAAGAAATATCGCGTTCCGTGGCTACGGGTCAGTCGATACGGTCAGTAGCGACGCGACTTGGGCGCTCACCATCTACGATCAGCCGCGAGATAATGCGAAATGGCGGCCAGGATTGCTACCGGGCGAGTCAGGCCGACCAGGCTGCTTGGGATCGAGGACGTCGCCCCAAGACCTGTAGCCTGGCCGAGAACCGCACGTTGGCACGCATCGTTGCAGGTAAGCTCCAATTGCTGTGGTCGCCGGAGCAGATTGCTGGGTGGCTGAAACGTACTTACCCGGACGACGAGACTTTCCAAGTGTCACACGAGACCATCTACCGTAGCCTGTTTATTCAAGCCCGTGGCGTCTTAAAGAAAGAGTTGTTGCAACATTTGCGGCGCACGCGAGCAATGCGCCGTTCGCGCCATCACACCCAGAAGGCAGACGATCGCCGCAGAATTCGTGACGCGGTATCGATCAGCGAGCGTCCGGCCACGGTTGAAGATCGAGCGGTCCCAGGTCACTGGGAGGGCGATCTGCTGTGTGGAACCGGTAGTAGCCAGATTGCGACCCTCGTGGAACGTCATACCCGCTACGTGATGCTGGTAAAGGTCGCCAGCAAAGACGCCGAGACGTTCGCCAATACTCTGATCAAGAACGCTCGCAAGTTGCCGCAGGAGCTCTACAAATCGCTGACCTGGGATCGGGGTACAGAGATGGCCGACCACAAGCGATTCACATTGGCGACCGACATC
>JADGNQ010000398.1 GCA_017883385.1 Candidatus Sulfotelmatobacter sp. | reverse complement strand
AGTTGGGTGAAGTCGAGGGGTGGCGCGACGGTAGCTTAATGGGCTGCGTCCGAACTCTCAGTCTTTTCGGTTTCTACACTCTGGAGCAACGTCCTTTTTCCACTCGTTCATTCCCTTGAATGGAACGTCAAAGCCAAGTGGCGCGAAGAACTCTTGGACGGCACTCACGCGACGCGCAACTCCGACCGTGTATACAGGCTTTTCACGCGTGCTGGCTGGGTTTAGCTCAATGATGACGGAATACCTCGGCCACCTCTTCGTCGGGTAGTAGAGACGACGCGGGTTGCCGTCGGAACACGACGGCGGTTTTCCTCGACAGGCTTCGGTCCCCAGCGCGACAACCTTGATAGCCTCGGTTTCTGCCGCTAGATCGGCAGTCACGTAAGTCAAGAGACCACTGAAGATTGGATCGCCGACCTTTCGCCCGGTGACCGCAGCGGTGCAAACCAATTCCACTTCCCTCAATGAAGGGCTGGCGCGCCTCAGCGGGGGCAGTTTAGCCGAAACACGAATGGCGTCAATCTTACTTGCTATCGTGTCCTCCGCATCTTGCCTCGATTTCCGGGGCCAATCGGCCGGGCTGTTCTGAACACTCTGGGCGTGCAATGAGAGGGTCAATCCTAGAAGAGCAAATGACTCTAAGACTACGCAAGTGGCGATTCTCATCGGGATTCTCCAAGACGCGGCATGTTGGCCGTAGCGTCTGTCACAGCTTGACTGAGTTCTCTGAACAGGACAATGCTGACGAGATAAAACGTAAATCATTTCTCATCACCTGTGATTACAGGAAGTTACGAGCAGGAATCAATTCACCGTGGGGATCGTTGACGCTATCAGGCGTTAACACTCAGAACCCGGTCAATAAGCGATATGGGGATTATCGCCAACTGCATGCCTAGCTACTTTCCGTCGCACAAATGAGGTGTGAGAGGACCGTAAACAGAGAGGCTGGAGCCGAGGGTTGGAGTCAGAACGTTCAGTTTGCGCAGTGGTATTCAAGAAAGTAATAAAACATTTTGAAGGCATATTGTTTTGGGCAAGGACGGTGATTAGGATGACGAGCATGATCAAACTACGTCATCAACAACCGTCGTTGTGGCATCGAGGTCTAGCCGAGGATATCGAGGGGTTGTGGGAACCGTGGATGCGGCTGGTGGATGAGCTGCTGGAAGACGAGCAACTTCTGGACACGGTGTACGAAGCCCAAGGAGAACGTCATCCGCAGAGCCGCAACCGTGGCCGAATGCAAACGCCGGCGGAAGTATTGTTGCGCCTGCTGTTGTTGAAGCACATCCGGAACTGGAGCTATGACGTGCTGGAACGAGAGGTGCGGGCCAACCTGGTGTATCGCGCCTTTACCCGGATCGGGGATGAAAAAGTGCCGGATGCCAAGACCCTGGCACGATTGGGGCAGTTGATTGGACCGAAAGTCGTAGAGCAATTGCATCAGCGGGTGGTGGAACTGGCGCAGGAGCGAGGGGTGACGCGGGGAAGGAAGTTGCGGGTGGATACGACGGTGGTGGAAACCAACATTCATTATCCGACCGACAGTAGCTTGTTGGGGGACGGCACGCGGGTACTGACGCGCACCATGAAGAAGATCGAGTCCAAGTCGGGAGGTCTGAAAGGCAAAGTGCGAGATCGCATGCGCAGCATACGGAAGCGAGTGCTGGCGATTGCCTTATCTACTCGTCTGCTGGGGTTGGTCGGAGAAGAGCGGAGAAAGCGGCAGTATGGGGAACTCCTCAGCTTGACCCGAAAAGTGATGAATCAGGCGCAGAGAGTACTGGCGGAAGTGAAGCAGGTCCCGCGTCGTCGTCGCACTCCCGTGGAAGGTCTGGCACAATCGCTGGAGACGATGGTGGGGCGGGTTCGGCAAGTGGTGAGACAGACGCGGATTCGGGTTTTCGCAGGAGACACGACGTCGCCGGGAAAGATCGTGAGCGTATTCGAACCGCAAACGGAAATCATTCGCAAAGGGAAAGCGAGCAAGCCCAACGAGTTTGGCAAGTTGGTCAAGATTCAGGAAGCGGAGAACCAAATCGTGACCCACTTTGAGGTGTTTGCCGAGCGTCCTGCAGACTCGACTCTATTGCTGTCCTCGATCGAGGTGCACCAACAGAGGTTGGGACGAATCCCGCGCATGGTGGCCGCCGATGCGGGATTTTATTCGCGCGAAAACGAGAAAATAGGACAAGCGCTGGGGGTGCGGTGGATGTCGGTGCCCAACAAGAAAACCACAAGTAGCGAACGGAAACTTCTTCAGCACCAGCGTTGGTTTCGTAGCGGACAAAAGTGGAGAACCGGTTCGGAGGGACGAATCAGCGTGCTCAAACGAAGACACGGGTTGCGTCGGTGCCTGTATCCCGGTCTGGACGGCATGCGACGATGGGTAGGGCTGGCTGTGATTGCCGACAACGTCATCCAGATGGGGTGCTATCTTGCGCGACAGAGCACCTAAACCTGGTGCGCCCACTCCTCTCGTTTACGAGAATGGAGACGCGCAAAATCACTACGGAAGACCATTTCCGTTGCGCGTTATGTCACCCGGCCTATGTCAGAAAGAGTATTTTTGCGACGGAAAGTAGCTAGGGTAAGGGCTGCGGAGATTGGGCAACAAGATCACGGATAGAGGCGTCCAAAAACTACGCTTGTGTGGAGCGGACACTCTTGTCCGCTGCTCCTGACGTTGATTCTTACAATCGAAGAATCAAGATCAACCGCCAAAATCAGGATCAAGACCAAAAGCGGCGGACATGTGTCAGCCCCCACAAGGGCGAACTAAATCAAGATTCTCCCGGCGGTAGATACATCACTCCGGCCGGTCGATCTGCGCCTTCTGCAGCGTGTCGGAGTAATCCACGTAGACCGCTTTCCACTCGGTGTAGAAATCGATTGCGCCGATGCCGCCTTCGCGATGGCCGTTGCCGGTAGCTTTGGTCCCGCCAAAGGGGAGGTGAACTTCGGCGCCGATCGTCGGAGCGTTGATGTAAGTGATGCCGGCCTCGAGATCGCGGACGGCCGC
>JADGNQ010000397.1 GCA_017883385.1 Candidatus Sulfotelmatobacter sp. | reverse complement strand
CCGCCATTCGAGTCGCGTTGCGCGGCGGCCATGCGGCGCAACCGTCCCTTGAAAAGCTTGAGCCGCTCCGCCTGGTCCGGGATGCTGACCTCGGTATTGATCACCAATGGGAAGTCGAGCCCGAGCAACTCGCGAAGGATACCGGGATAGGTGGCGTCGGGCAGATCCTTCAAGGACAGGAACGAGTACAGAAGGCGTCCAATCTTGATATAGGTCTCCTGATCGTCCTCGATGTGTGTGTTCGCCGCCTGTTCCCGCGCGCTGCGGTAGTCGATCGTCAGCTCCGGCCTTCGGTATGCGATGTCATCGCTGAAGAGCGGGTTCATTGCCCGCTTCAGCTCCAAATACATTTCCTCATCAGTCAGCCGCCGCACGGCCATGCCCGTGGTGTTGAGAGTCTGTTCAACGCCCTTCAGAATGGATTCGAACTCCGCCACCAGATCTTCGTGTTCGCGCCGCGTACGCTGGATGCACTTGGCGCCGGAAATGGTCCACCCGCCGGCCACCTTGCCCAGCTTCTTCCCGGCACCGGTCTCGATAGCCTCGTGATGAATACGCGGATCCCAGTAAAAGTACGCATGCAGCATCGGCGTGAGATAGAAGCCCGACTGCTCCTTCTGCTTCCACGCTGCAAGACGGACGCGATCAAGGCTTTGCACCACCGGATTGTCCGAGCGGAGCTGGTCCCTATAGCGGGCCGGAAGCTCACCCAAGCCTTCGACCACCTCGAAGCGCACCTGCAATCGCATCGATCGCTCCGTCAACGAACGCACGAGCGCCTCCAGAGAATACTTCGTTTGGTTGCGCGTTTCGTCCGAATGGTAGTAGGAGTTGATGCCGCCGAGATCGTAGCCGGCCACCAACGCACCGTTAGCCCGGACGATCACATTGTCGAGGTAATCCCGGATCGGCAGTAGCTCGCAAAGTGCCGGTTGGTGCATATCCGCCTCGTGCTGACGCATCGTTAAAGGCATTCTGGTTCGTCCTCCTTCAGGTACGTCACCTTCTGCTGAGAATCCCGCTCTATGCCGCAATAGATCCGTGGCTTCGTGTGCCACTCCAGAAAGTCGAAGAGGTAGCGCCGGGGCTTCCCGTACTTGAATGCGATCAGCAGCGGGATCGCCAAGATGGGAACGACATATTGCAGGAACACATTCAGTGGGACACCCGCAATTTCTCTGTGCAGGAACCGTCCGAGCACGTTGGTTAACGCCGCTATTCCCAGGATCACAAACGCGTCTTCAAATTCGAGGTAAAGGAACGTGACGCGCGTGTGCAGATTCCGATGAACGTGTGTGATATTCAGCCCGCTCATTAGCTGATTCCTCCAGCGCCGCGCCGAACAAAGACCTCCGCGAGTCGCAGCAGGCCCGAAAGAGCCAGTGCCATTCCAGCCGCCGCAAAGTGCCTGACCCAGGGCATTCCATGGTAGAGGCGCTGCCCGACTCCACCGTAGGCCAGTATTCCCTGCACGATTTGCAGCACGGCGTACACCGGCATAAACACGTTGCAGGTCCAGTTCACGAGACCGCGGAGCGTAATCCAAATGGTGTCCGGGTTGTTCCAGGCCGACTGCGATGCGAATGTTTCGAGCCCACGCAATAGCCCGGAAACCATCAGGCACATCAGACCCGCCCAGGCAATGTATTGATGGGGATAACCGCGCGCGTACCGAACTACGGAGAGCGCGAAGAATAGCCCCGCTAGGGTGGGCATGATGACGTTGCCCATCCAGTTCGTCAAATGCGTGATTCCATTCAGTAAGGTCATAGGCCCACCGCGTCACATCATCGATACAACCAGCCGCCACAGGGCGGACACTGTCAGGAATCCCGCCGCGCAGCAGATCAACCGCATGGCGGGTTTACCGAACGCAAAGTTCAAAATGGCTCCAATGATCGCCAGGCCGGCGGCGACCGGAAGAATACGGCTCGCCGTGTACGTCCACAAGCCGGCGAGCACGTCCGCTGTGGCGAACTTCGTCCCTGAATTCCAGCCTTGCAGCAGAGCTTGGGTGCTCGCGATGGACAACAGAAACATGGCGCCGAGAATCGAGGAAAGCGGGGACCGCCCCTCGGAGATGTCCACGACGGCGCGAAGAACCAACCATGCGGCCACCACGGGGGCGAAGTAGCCGACCAGAAACTGATTGACGAAATTGGTGACGTCCACCTTGAATACATTCAGGAATGCCGTGCCCCCGCCGGCGGAGATGGGCACATTCATGCCGAAGCCGGAGAACCAGCTCAGGATCTGCGGTAGCGTCAGCATCACCGCCGCCCAAAACATCCACTGGCCGAATCTTCCGTTTTGAAGAACTGAGCCCTGATTTCGAAGCGCAAGTCCGGCGAGCACGAGCGCCACGAGAGCAGCGACCGGCGCCAATCCCAGCAACAATCCGATTCCGTCGTTGATCAAGTTCATCGCGAAGGACCTCGAAAAGATGACGGGCGAATGGAAACAACCGCGGCGCCACTCGCCCACCGTCGTGATTGCACCCTACGAAACGCCGCCAGTACCCTGCGCGATCCAGAACTCCAGCAACCGGGTCAGACCCGACACAGCCAGGAGTCCCAGTGCCGTCCCAATCCAACGGACGTAACCTCGCCCGCTGGCATACGAGACAATGCCGCCGAGGACGGCCACGCCGGCACCCACGGGAGCGATGACGTTGCCAACCCAGTTAACGAAATTCAGGAACGCGCCTTCCGGCTGCGCCCCGGTTTGGCCCTGAACCGCCACGTTTGATTGCGGCGCAGCGCCGAGATTTTGAGCGAGAGCCACGGACTGGCATGCCACCAGAAGGCAGACTGCCAGCACCATGGCCGCTATACGTACGTGCTTCATTTGCGTGTAGACCTCCATTGGGATTCCCCTCGTCGCCGGTCGCCTTTGCGCTTCTGGCATCGCTCAACGCCACCGGATGACAACTCGGGGCTTGCGAGAATCCTATGGCAAGTTCTGCAAAGCTCAAAAAAAAGAGCGGAGATGAAGGCTCGTAGCCGCTCGTCTGGATGGCGTGCATCT
>JADGNQ010000396.1 GCA_017883385.1 Candidatus Sulfotelmatobacter sp. | reverse complement strand
CCCCACAGCCGCCCCGATAATATCAGCTAGCAGGTCGAAACCCTGGATCGTCTCAAATAGTTTGTCTAGCCTCGATTTCCACGTCACCCCGCTGAGAGCCGAGTTTGGTAAAAAGCCTTCTGAATGGCCGTATTTTGACCCTGGCTGTTAGATATATACAGTACTGATAAGTAGATTATGTTAGCGCTATCCAGTCAAGCCTGTGAGGCGCCCTTCAGACTCTGTGGTGCGACTATATGCCATCTCCGGCACTGAATGCCGATGTTTTGCGCTTAGGCGCCTCTTTTATCTCTAAACATATTGACTGTGCCATGTTTTGGTAGCACTATCGAAATATGGAGTCCAGCACTGCGAATCAGATAACGACACCTGGCGACCAGAACTTCTTCCTATCTCCTCAGTTCCCCATGCAGCGTCAATACGAAGCACTCCGTGCTTACCTCCTCGGGGAGGAACCCTCTTCCGACGTTGCCCGCCGCTTCGGCTATTCTGCCGGCGCCTTCCGCGTCCTGTGTTATAAGTTCCGCCACGACCCTCAAAAACGCGCCTCCCTCTTCCGCCAACCGCAACGCGGACCGCAATCCTCTCCCGCCCGCGATCGGGTCCGTGATTTGGCGGTTGCCATGCGGAAACGCAATCTCTCGGTCTATGACATGCAGCAGGAACTCGCCGCCGCCGGCCACACCATTAGCATCAACTCCCTCACCGTCTTGCTTCGTGAGGAGGGCTTCTCCCGTCTTCCCCGCCGTGCCGACGACGAACGCCCGGCTACGGTAAAGCCGGAAGTCGCCGACGTCGCCGATGTGCGCCACTTGGATCTGTCCCCCTGTTCCTTCCGTACCCCTTTAGCCGGTCTGTTCCTGTTTCTGCCTTTGCTGGATCGCATCGATCTAGAAGCGGTCGTCACCGCAGCGCGCTTGCCCAGTTCGCAGATGATCCCCGCCGCCCAGGCAGTCCGCAGTCTCCTGGCTCTGAAGTTGATCGGCGCCGAACGCAAAAGTCACGTCATGGACTTGGTGACGGATCGGGCCATCGCACTGTTTGCGGGAATCAACGTAGTTCCCAAACGCTCCTATCTGGCAGCCTATTCCTCACGCATCGATCACAAAGTCTGCTTGCGCTTCATGGAGGCTTGGCTGGAACAGGTCGAGCAGGCCGGCTTGCCCCATGGCTCCTCTTTCGACCTGGACTTTCATAGCGTGCCCGCCAACTCCGCCCAGGAACCCCTGGAAAAGCACTATGTTTCCAGCCGCAGTCGCTCACAAAAGGGGATTCTGGTCTTCCTGGCGCGAGATGCCGAACAGCGAATTATGCGCTATGCCAACGCTGGTGTGACCAAAGGCGAGCAGGCCGACGAGATTCTCCAGTTCGTTCGGTTCTGGAGAAAACACACCGGCCAACCACCCGCCGAATTGGTTTTCGACTCGCAGCTCACCACTTACCAGAAGCTCTCGGAGTTGAATCGGGAAGGGATCTGCTTCATCACCCTGCGCCGACGTTCGGAAAAGATGTTGCGCGAGATCTACAGTCAACCGGATTCTGCCTGGCAGCGGATCAGCTTACCGGCCTTGACCCGTATCTATCGCAACCCCAAGGTACTGGAGAATCGCGTCACCCTTCCCGGCTACGAAGGCGAACTCCGCCAGTTGACGGTGATGGAATTGGGACACGAGGAGCCGACCGTCCTGTTGACCAACCACCGCAAACTCGGCCCGGTCGAACTGGTGACGCGCTACGCGCAACGCATGCTCATCGAAAACGGAATCTCCGAGGCCGTCCAGTTCTTCCATATCAACGCGCTCTCCAGCATGGTCGGAATGAAAGTGGATTTCGATATGCAACTGACGCTCGCGGCCAGTTCGCTGTACCGCATGATGGCTCAGCGCATCGGCAGAGAATACAGCCACTCCCAGGCCAAAACTGTCTTTCGCAATCTGTTGGATCTGTCCGGCAAAGTGGAGGTCACGGCCACCTCGGTTGTGGTGACCCTGGACAAGCGTGCGCACAATCCCTATCTGGTCGCCTCCGGTCTGGCCGATCAGACCACACCGATCCCCTGGTTCGGCGACAAGAAGCTGATCATTCAATTTGCTTGAGCCGTGACCTCGCTCAACACGCCATTCCCGTTACTAAATTATTACGCGTGGAAATCGAGGCTAGCCGGCCGTTCGCGTTCCGACGAGCCTTCAGCCATCTTTAGATTCTTACGTTTTAAATCGTAAACAGAAATACTTCAACAACGCTTAAGCGGCCTCCAGCAGTTGAATCACCTTGCGAATGGAGTCGTCGGCTTTGTGGTATGCCGCTTCCAGCTTACTATTGGGCCGAGCATCGGCGTTGGGTTGGTGGTGGAAGAGGCTGTTGGCAAGGGGACCGCACAATCGCTGATGGAAGAGCACAAATGTGAGAGCGACCCGGGTTCCCTTGCCGGTCAACCGGTAGGCGTAGCGTTTGCCGTCGCGCTCGATCAGTCCGTGCGCTTTCATCTTTCGCAGATCATAGCGGAGTTGGTTCAAACCGTAGCGGGCAGCGGTGAGTTGGAAAGAGGTCAGAATAGCGTCGTGGATCTGCTTGGCCGTCCACCCGCCCACCGTAGTGCCTCCGTGTAGCAGCACTTCCATGAGGCGGATCATACGCGTGTCGTGAATCTTGATGCCGGGAAATTTCGCGGTTCCCACCAGGATGGGCAATGCCAGCCGCTGTAAGAGCGGGAACTCGACGTGAACATTCAAGGACTGTGCCTGGAAGGTAGCGAAGCGGTCGGTGATCGCCAGGAATTTCTCGCGCACCGCCGACAGATGTTCCAAACCCTTCTTCAGCCTGAAATCGGACAAATTATTGGAGCAGATCTCATTGCGCAGGAAGGTGGAGAACTTTTCGTACTGCTTGACGAAAGCGTGTTTGAAATAGGCGCGGAAGATGTGATGTCCGTGCTCGATCTGTTCCAGCGTGGTGTTGAGTTTCCCCTTCAGTTTCTTGGTCACGCGGACACCGAAGATCTCGCTGATCTTGTGCGCGGTCAGCCGCCACAACCC
>JADGNQ010000053.1 GCA_017883385.1 Candidatus Sulfotelmatobacter sp. | reverse complement strand
ACTTTGATTTGCCTATCTTCGTATAGAGACTCTAGGGGAGGTGTGTAATGAAGCGTCTCGGTTTCTGGCTTGTTTTGCTGGTTCCTGGTCTCCTCAGCGCTCAGTATTCTCTCGAGACTTCGGCACGGCAGAAATTCATTTCTGGGGGAACAATTCGCTTGCACCTGGAGGCCGGCGGCTACACGGTTACTCCCGGAGATTCTGAGAATATCGTTGTGATCTGCCGCGCCCACACAGAGGAACAACTCAGGAGCGTCAGGGTAGAGATTAAACCGACAGCAACGAGCGCCGACGTTTACGTCTCCGAAACCCCGCACAACAACTTCCGCGCTACCATCGAGGTTCCTCGTCATTCCAATCTTTGGGCAAGATTGTCAGCTGGAGAACTGGACATTGAAAGTGTGGAAGGAGATAAGAATGTCGAAGTTCGCGCCGGACGGATTCAGATCGACATTCCTCACCCAGAGCTGTACGGCCACCGCGAAGCTGCGGTCATGACTGGCAGCATTCAGGCCCCCGCGTTCAATGTCTCCAAAGGGGGTTTGTTCCGGTCCTTCGAACAGCAAGGTCCCGGGAAGTACCAGTTGCATGCGCACGTGATGGCGGGAGAGATCAATCTTCGCGAGAGTGACTAAATTCGGGTACCAGCCCTTACGAGTCAGGTCTTGCTGATGGGTTTGCTGCGAAACAGAGCAACGGTCTCAGGTTGAGCAAGCTTGCACAGGATTGGTGGGAGCCCGCGGGCAATCAGTTCCGCATCTGCAACAACAAGCTTCCCAATGCGCTTAATTGCCGTTTCCATTGCGCCGGCCTGATGCGCACAGAGAATTGAATTGTCAGTATGTCGTGCCCGGTGTGAGCCGGGTAGCGGTTCCTGCGGAAAAACGTCGGTTGCGAAGCGGATGTGTCCTTTTGCAGCAAAATCCAGCATGGCCTCAAAATCCACGACGGCCGCCCGACTGACCAGGACTACGGCGGCCCCTTGCTGCATTAGGGAGAACTGTTCTGCGCCCAAAAAGCCCTGATTCTGCGACGTGGCCCCCGCCACGACAAAAATCAGGCGCGAGCGTTGTAAGACGTCATCTAGGGAAGCGGTCTCACATCCCAGGGCTTGAATATACTCCGCGGGCAACCATGGGTCATATGCGCGAATGCGGCAACCGAACGGGCGAAGCAATGGCAAGATCGCCCGGCCGAGGTCGCCTAACCCGATAAAACCTACCTCCTGGCGGAAGAGAGAGAATGCCTCGGTGTTCGCAGACAATCCATACTGTTCGGTACCCTGGCGGAAATGGCGGTCGGACCGGGTGATGCCGCGGGCGAGGTCAATGGCCATGCCCAGCGCGGCCTCTGCTACGGGCTCCGCGAATACTGGACTTATGTTGAGAACACGTATGCTGTGTCGAAAGCAGTAGGTATAGTCAATGTTCGGAATAAAATTACCTTCCACATTAAACACTGCTCTGAGCGATGTGGCGCGCTTCAGGCGGGATTCGGGCAGGTCAATCTGGCCGATGATGATTTCTGCCTGCGCAGCTTTGTCTTCAAATATTGTTTCGGTGACGGGACCGTCCTCGTGAATGACTACATCTCCAACGGCGCGCAGCCGCAGCAGATCAGCTTCAGAAAAAATGTCGGATACGAGACGGGGTGCTGGAGCAAGGAAGATGTATTTCGACATAGTGCGCGGCATGGAATCTCCTGACATATGGTTGCAGGCCGATGTCGAAGAGCCGACTGTTTGGCGCATACGACAATCGCAGGGGGACTGATCCCTTCACGGGGTCGGCACGATCGAGAGAATGAGTGCCGACGGATGCTCGGCATCGTGATAGATCGTGTTCGTTGCCGGCATTGAACTTCCGCCTGCGGCGGCGTCATCACCTGTGTTCGGGTTCTTGTCGAAACGAGGGAAGTTGCTGCTGCTGACCTCCAGTCGCAACATGTGTCCCTTGCGGAAGACGTTTGCTGTTGCCCATAAGTCGACGGTGAACTTGTAAATCTGGCCTGGGTTCATGAGTTCTGCCTTTTCCTGCGAATTGCGATACCGCGCGCGAACAATTCCTTCTGTCAGGTTTTGCGCGAATCCGTCTGGCCCAACGTCCACCAACTTGGCTGTAAAGTCGGTGTCAACGGTGGAGGATCTAGCAAAGAGTTCGAGTTGGACAGGTCCCGTTACTTCAACGTCCTGCTCCAGCGGAGGCGTCGAGTAGACCAAAACGTCAGGGCGCGCCTCCACCGCGCGCTGGTCGCGGGCCCCGGGTCCGAGGTGCTCCGAGTCACAACATAAAGGACCACCTACCGTGGGTGCGGGGTTTGCAGGATCGTAGACGTACTGGTCAGGCTTGTCCGAGCGAGGAGTCGATGCGACCAGACTACCGTCGCCCGTCGCTGAGTTCGCCTTTCCGGCCGAATGCAGAAAGTATCTTGTGTTGCGGGCACGAACGAGGGGCCAATCATCCTCCTCGCGCCATTGGTTGGTGCCCATAACGAAGAGTTTTACCGGCTTAGTATGGGAGAAATCGTTGGCAACGTTCTTGAAGAGATAGTCGTACCAGCTCAAAGTCGTTTCATCTTCGTCAAATGGGGCGGTGGGGCCGAAGTCTACATCGCCAATCTTGCGGCCGGAGCCGGCGTGCCCGCCGATCATGACTAGGAGATGTTGTCCACGGCGTGCGACTTCGCCCTTGCCATGCAACTTCACTCCGATGTAGTTGCGTAATGATCCGCCCAGAAAGATGTCATACCAGGCCGCGACTGTAAGGGAAGGTACGCCGATGTCGGCGTAGTGATCCTCAATGGACCACCTCTTCCAATATTCGTCATAACCGGGGTGGGCCAGCCAGTCGAGAAAGTACGGAGCCAGAGAGTGGAGTAACGTGGAATCGGAGGAGGCCTGCGGCAACTCAAAAAGCGGATATTGAGTAAGAGGAAGTTTCGCGATGCCGTTCAACGCATTTGTGTGACTTCGCACGAAGCGGTTCAGCGTGTCCTGGGCCAGACCTGAGGTCCACGATTCGTTGAACCACTGTTCAAAAGCACCGCCCTGGTACGTCCACCCATCGTGATAGTTGCTCGCGGTCACGACCGGACAGATTCCGGCGAGATGTGGCGGATGTGCAATCGCAGCGAGCATCTGGGTGGCCCCGACATACGAGCCTCCATACATTCCTACTCTGCCATCGGAATAAGGTAGCGCCGCCGCCCATTCGACCGTGTCGTAGCCGTCGTTCGATTCGTGCAGGAAGGGGTACCATTCGCCGTCCGAGGTGTAGCGTCCGCGAACATCCTGGTTGATTACGACGTAACCGCGGGCCGCTCCCTTATGGCCAAAATCGACGTCACCGTCGCCGTGTTTATCGTAGGGAGTTCGCGTGAGAAGAACAGGGAATTTTCCTGGAGCCATTGGCCGGTAAATATCAGCACGAAGCACCGTGCCATCGCGCATCGTCACCGCGACGCCGTGTTCAACGGTCACGGCATAGGGCTCAGCTGCAAAAATAAATTGCGGAACGAGAGTCAGAATTGCGAACGCGCTGATCAAGACAACCTTATTGATAGTCCACATATCCAGCTTCACTCCTTATCGGCGAGCTTTTCCACCAGTCGGATCAAACCAAAACGCTCGGGAACGTGAAACGAATCGCTCAGCGGAGGCTGCCATGTTACTGCTTGCTGATGCGAAGGCGGCCCCTGGCTTCGAAAGAGGTTGATGCGCATCGTGTTTCCGATGGCTGGAGGACGCGCGTCGATCGCAGCCAGCGGAATACGCATCGCGCCGTACCAGATATGCGCGCTTTCATCAATGCGCGCCTTCACTTCAAAGCCCGAGTTCCAGGTCCACCCGTCTTCGTGGTGCGGCTTGCTGAGGTCAATATCGAGGTCGACCCATTCGCCCTGCGGAGAAAGTTCAAACTCCTTGTAGCGCTTGACATTCGAAAAATCGGAGCCGACGAAGACTTCGGCGACATCCCAATTCCATAGTTCGTTGGTTTCTTTCTGAGTATTGGGTGCAGGCTTGAGGTGGAGCTCTTCGTATGGACAGACGAAAAGGAAGTAGATGTTGTCCTTCGTCCAGCGCGTACGGACCTCGGTACGATACCGAGGAACAGTCTTCCCGAAACTGTCCTTCTCCATGTACACCGGGCGCGACGCGCGCCAAAACGCTGACGTTGGATCGGGGTCCAACGGAACGTCTTGAGTTGCATGGACGCTCTCGATCACGGCATGGTCCGAACCCACTGCCATGCTCGAGACAAATAGCATCAGTAGCACGAAATTAGCGAAGCCATTCATCAAGGTGCTCCTGTACAAATGCGTCATCCTGCAGATGTGGATAGGATCTGCTCACACGATCGATTTCTAGGCTTTGTCCAGGAGAGAGTTCCTCCTCAGGGTCGAGACACCAGCGTCCTTCGAGCAAGCCCTGACGCCGCAATATCTCATGAATGCCAGGGATACATCCCTGAAAATTGTGCGCGGGATCGAAGATGGCGGCATTCGCATCTGTGATTTGCTGCGCCAGCGTCAGCAGTTCGGCAGGAACCGGATCGGAATGTCTCTTGACGCGTGCGAGGTGAGAAACGGCAGTCTTCGTCCACACCGCCCAGTGCCCCAGCAGGCCGCCGGCGATTCGAAGCGGCTCAGTTCCGAAGTCAAACGGGGTGAGCAGGTCGTTCAGAATGCTGTCATCGTTTCCCGTGTAGAGAGCAACTTCCTGGGCGCGGCCTGACTGCGCCAGGGCGCGAACGACGTCGAGTGTCTGATAGCGGTTAAATGGTGCAATCTTGACGGCAACGACATTTTCAATCTCAAGGAACTGGCACCAGAATTCGTACGGTAACAGGCGGCCCCCAACGGCGGGCTGCAAGTAGAAACCGACAATTGGGATGACGGTGGCAATGGCGCGTGCGTGTTCCAGAAGCTGAGGAATGGTTTCGTCTTTCAGGTCGGCAAGACTCAACAGCGCAGCATCGTAGCCCAACCTGGCGGCGAGTTCCGCTTCGGCGGATGCCTGCGCGCGCTTGCCGCAAACGCCGGCGATCTTTACCACATCAGCGTCGCGACTTTCTTCGGCAGCCAATGCAAGCACTAGTTCCAGCAATCCAAACTTGGGATCGCGAATGGCAAACTGGGTGGTGTGAACTCCCACGGCGATGCCGCCTGCGCCTGCGGCCAGATAGTACCGCGTTAGAGCGCGTTGGCGGCGCTCGTCCAGCTGGCGCTGCGAGTTCAGAGCCAGAGGATGGGCAGGAATGACGAGGCCTGAACGAAGTTTGTCGCGCAACTGCATCAGAATTTCCCGTCCCGCGTCTGAAAATGGGTCGGCTTGTTCAGCATGGCGCCGCCGTCGCGAATCCAATTCGCAATCCATTCAACCATTTCCTTCGGCCGCACCGTAGGATTCCCGAAAAGAGCGCGGGCCTTATTGACGCCGCTCAACAGGGCGCTGGAGCCTTCCGTCGAGGAAACAAAAGTGGGTTCGATGCCAAAATAGTGGCCGAACTCGAGCGCGAGTTCCCGCACCGAAAGCGTCTCGGGTCCCGTGATGTTGACGACCAAAGGCGGCGACTGGCAGTGGGCGAACGATCGCAGACACCACGAGTTAGCATCCCGTTGCCAGATCACATTTACACGCGGCATGCACAGATCGATCGGACGGTGTTCGAATACAGCCCGACCAATATCCACGAGCACCCCGTAGCGCAGCTCGACTGCATAGTTCAGGCGTAGGATGACGACGCGCGTGCCCCAGCGCATCGATCCATATTCGAACATGCGCTCGCGGCCCAGAGCAGACTGCGCATACTCACCGACAGGACCCACCGGTGTCGTCTCCACTGCTCCACCGTCCGTCAGTGGGCGCAACGGGTAAACATTTCCCGTGGAAAAGGCCACGATTCTGGAGTTGCGGTAGCGCTCGGCGACTATTCCGGGCAAATAGGTGTTCATCGCCCACGTCAGATGTTCTTCGCCAGCTGTGCCGAATTTTCGCGCTGCCATGAAGATGACGTTGGGAATATCGGGAAGTTTGTCGAGCGAACTGCGGTCGAGCAAGTCGCAGGCAATCGTTTCGAGTCCTTGCTCTGCAAACTCGGAGGGCAGTTTGTTGTTCGTGAACCGGGCCACCGCGATCACCCGCTTCTTGACGCCCGCCTGGTCAATAGCGCGCCGCGCAAGACGGGCCAGGCTTGGACCCATCTTGCCACCCGCGCCGAGGATGAGAAGATCGCCGTCCATCGCTGCCATCGCCGCGGTTGTTTCTTCGTCGGGACGCGAGAGCAATTCTTCCAATTCTGATTCTGTTTTGATTTTCACAGTTAGCCGAGTTCGAATCCTGCGATCGCGTAAATCGCATCTTCCTTTTCGCGCAGTTCCTTTCCACGGGCCATGCGCACGAGATGGCGCTGTGGAGAAAATCCCAGATCGCGAGCCACCGCTACCGCGTCTTGATTCCGGGGGAACAGATCCCAGGACCAGGCACATCTGGTGTTCTGTATGCACTCCTCGATCATGCGACGAGCCGTGCCCAGGTTCTCGCTGATGCACGGTCCCAGATACGCAGTCACGCGACCTGGCCTGGAAAGCAAATACGACTGCGAAAGTGATCTCGGGGGGTTGAGCTGTGCGAGTCTCTCGAGAAGTTGTGAACGGTCAGCTCCGAACACCAGCGAATCTAGATCGCGCCACGGTTCCTCCACCGATGTTCGGCCGGCCGGTAGTTGTGCGGCGTTTCCGCCCGGCCGCGACCAGCGCTCGATTTCCTGTTCGCTGCGAAATCCGAGACTCCCGTAGAGCGGCTGGCCCTGATCGGTGGCATCGAGTTTTATCGTTGCGATTCCCATTTTGTCTGCATACTCTAACGCGTGCGTCAGTAGCTTTCTAGCAAAGCCGCGTCGCTGATATTCTGACTTCGTCAGAACCATCCCGAGCCACGCCAGCCTGCGCCCATAACAAAGCAGAGTCGTGGTCGCAGCCAGATGGCCATCCACTTCTATTGCCAAGCAGCCTTCCGGACTAAGTTCCAGCAGCGTGCGCCAGTCTTCTGCGGTCTGGTTCCAAGCCGCCTGTGCCGATAATTGAGTCGCGGCCGGAATATCCTCAGCACACAACCTGCGCAGTTTCTCCCGGCCAGTTTCAGTCATGCGTAGTTCTTTCGAAACCAGCGCGAGAAGTGCGGGAGGGCAATATCAGCATCTGCAATTTCCGGGTGCCACTTCTTTTCCCACTCGAAAGAAAGGAAGCGGTCGTATTGGATCTCCTCTAGAACGGCTTTCAATTCGAGCAAGGGGAAAGCGCCCTCGCCCGTCAGGACATATTTCCACTGGTCTTGATCGCGCCGCAAATCCTTGATATGAACATGGCGAATCGCACCGCCCAATCGCGCAGTACCGAGCGCAGGCTGTTCCTGGGTTACAGCGAAACTGTTCGCCGGGTCCCAAACCACTCCGGCTTTTGGAGAGGCCGCTTGCAGAAGGATTGCCGCAGTCTCCCCCGCAGCCGCAAAGTCACCATGGTTCTCGATCCAGACCTCCACTCCTCTCGCTGCGGTGATCTCCGCCAATTCTCGGATAGACTCCGCAATCCAGCTTCGCGTGGAAGCGCGGTCTGCTCCAGGCTGGATCGTGTCACCGAAAACTCGCAGGCCCGGCGCACTCAATTCCGCAGCCAGATCCGCCATACGTTCTCCTTCGGTGATCCAACGTCCGCGTTCGGTTGCATCGGGCGAATGAAATCGGCAACTCGTATCCAGGCACGAGATGGTCAAAGCGTGATCCACTAATGCTCGTTTGGTGGATGCCAGTTCCTTTCCTGAAAATGCCGGCAACTTCCACAACGAGTCTTCGCCTTGCACAAAACGCAACTCGATGCCGTCATAGCTTTCTCTCGCGGCGATCGCGATGATTTGTGGCATCGTCCAGTCCGGGCAGGCCAGCGTCGAGAACGAAACTTTCATGCTCATGTCATCCGGTCCAGCATGGAAGTTGTCACACGATTTTCAACTCTCTTGCCGCTGGAAAACCTTTCCAGGTCATCCAACACCACGCGCGCGATGCCTTCCCGGACTCGCCGTCCGCTCCCCGCGATATGCGGCGTTACAATCGCTCCTGGCATGGCCCTCAACGGATCTCCAACCAAAAGTGGTTCCTGCGGATCGGTTACGTCGAGAGCACAGCGCAGCCGGCCGCGCTGCACTTCTTTGCTTAGAGCATCCAGATTGATCAGGCCACCGCGGGCAATGTTGATGACACAGGCGCCGTCCGGTAGGCGCGCCAGATTCTGCCGACTCAGCAGGCCGTGAGTTTGCTCGGTCAACGCCGCAGTCAGGACGAGTAAGTGAGCCTGGGGTAGCAATTTCTGTAAGCCGGCGAAACGGACCGGATACTGCCGCGACAGAGAGCGCAAAGCGTACGGGTCATGAACTAACCACTTGATGTCGAAGCCTCGCAGCAAGTCCACCAGCGCGCGCCCGATCCGGCCGAACCCGATCATCGCTACCGTCTGCCCAATGAGCGATTCAGAACTTCCGTGGAGGTGTACCTCGTCATAAATCCGGTTCGACCGCTTTCGCAGCTCGGAACGATAGAAGTCTACATTGCGCGCGCAATACAAGAGCAGAGTAGCGCCCAGTTCGGCGGTGGCGCGCGCCATGGGAGCGGGAGCGTTGGTGATGGTCAAACGTTTAAACAGGGATCGCGAGAAGCGCGATTTCACTTCTCCGCCGCAGTGGGCAATCATGCGCAGTTGCGGCGCCAGGAGCGGCAAGTCGTCGCCGAAATGAGGGCTGTCCCAGGTAGTGACCAGCGCCTCTGTCGTGCTCAAGCGCCGCCTGAAATCCACAGTGAATTTGGTCGTTCCGTGCCGTTCCCATCGGAATAGGCGGCTCAAGCGCTGTTGCTCTTGCCGCGAGAAAAATGACGCAAACAGCTCTTCTCCGGCACTAATCAGAAGGGAAGGGCGGCGCATGGCGGGACCGAGTATAGCATTCGCATAGCGACTATTTCTTTCTTTTGTTGTTTCTTGGCTTCTATTTCAGCGAAAAACAAAGTATAAGGAAGCCTGGCTTTTCTATGGCAGGCGCAAACTCCGTAGACTATGTCGTCATCGCCCTCTACGCGCTCCTGATGGTGCGGGTGGGCTTCTACGTTTTGCGCTTCAACCGGGGCGCGGCCGAATACTTTCGTGGCGGGAACCGCATTCCCTGGCTGGTGGCCGGCCTGAGTTGTTTCATGGCCGGCTTCAGTGCCTGGACCTTCACCGGGGCAGCCGGTGTCGCTTATCGATCGGGTATCGCAGCCATCGGGCTCTACATAGGGAACGCCTTGAGTTTCCTGCTCGGCTACTTCATTTTCGCCAAGCGCTGGCGGCGCAGCCGCATCACCACAGTCATGGAGTATCTCTCGGGCCGCTTCAACCCGGCTACTCATCAAGTTTTTTCCTGGACCACAATCGTGTTCCAGCTGTTTACCAGTGCCAGCACCCTGTTCGGGCTTAGCCTCTTCGTATCTTCCGCTTGCGGCTTCCCCGTAACCTGGACCATTCTTGGCGCGGGCGCTCTCATTGTTTTCTATTGCGTGCTGGGTGGCTTGTGGGCTGTGGTCGTCACCGATTTTCTGCAAGCCTCCATCCTGATGCCGTTTTGCCTGGTTCTGGTCGTCATGTCGCTCGCCCGCGTGGGCGGAGTGAGCGGTCTGGTGCATTCGCTGCCACCGGAAATGAAAACACTTCATGTTTCGGGAGAGTTTGGCTGGCTCTACATCGCCTCATGGACGGTCATGGTTTCGTTCGGCTACAACACCAGCGCCATGGCGCAGCGCTACTTCAGCGTCGACGACGAGCGCTCGGCGCGCAAAATCGCATTGCTGTGCTGCGGACTGTTTTTCGTCGGGGCTTTCTTGTGGTTCATTCCGCCCATGGCAATGCGCGTGGTCTATCCGGAACTCCCCCGCATGGGGCTGCCCAACGCCAGCGAAGCGGCTTACGCGGTCGCCAGTCTGACGTTGCTGCCGCATGGCCTGATCGGAGTCATGTTGGCGGCCATGTTCAGCGCTACCATGGCCAATCTTTCGGCCCAGTTCAACGTGAAATCTGCGATTCTCACCAAGGATGTATATCAGTCGCTGTTCCGAAAGAGCGCGGGAGAACACGAACTCCTTGTCGTGGGCTGGGTCACGACGTTCTTGATCGGGGGGGCGACGACTCTGATAGCCGTGATTATGGCTGCCAGCGGGCAGAGCGTCTTCCAGATCATGCTGACATTCAACACGCTGATGTCGCTGGCCTACGGGCCTCCTGCGTTGCTGGGGCTGGTCGTACGCCGGACGCCTCCATGGTCTGGGCTGGCCTCATTCGTAACTGGACTGATTCTTGGCATGCTCGGCGCCTTCGTCTATCACTGGTCGCTCATTCAGCAGGTCGCGATCATTGTTCCCGCGTCCTTCGGAGTCTTCTTCGTGACCATGCTGTGGGACCAGGGAGATACGCCCGGGCGGGCGCTGCTGTTCAGAAACTTGAATACGCCCGTCGACGTTGCCACGGAATTGAAGGATTCCGCCGACTTCACCGCTCCTGTATTCCGTTTTCTGAGCCGCACGATTTCTTTCATTGGATTGTTGAGCCTGGTGCTGCTCTTTACCGTGCCACCCAATCAGCGGATCACGGTAATCTGGTTCGCTGCACTCACAGTTGCGGTGGGAGGGTCTCTCTGGTTCGTGCGCGGGACCGCAGATCCCGAAAAACCTACGGTTGACAGCAACGGCTTGCCCCTTCCGGCGCCCCTTGAGTAATTCTCAAACTATGATTCGTCTCGGATTGATCGGCTGCGGAGCACATTCAGAGAGCGGTCATGCCATCCCCCTGGCTCGATACAAAGCCGCTCATCCCGACGAAGTCCTGCTGGCCGCGGTTTGCGACCTGCAGATTGAACGCGCGCTCGACTTCAGCAGGAAATATGGCTTTCTGGCCGCGTATCGGAACGTCGACGATATGTTGAAGCAAGAAAACCTCGACGCCTGCATTGCAGTCGTGCCGCCGGAGAACATTTCTGGACTTGGGATCAAACTGTTGAACCTGGGTATTCCCTGCGTGGTGGAGAAACCTCTCGGCGCATTACTGGCCGAAGCGCAGGCGCTCCGCGATTCCGCCGCCGCAACGAAAACCTTGAATATGGTTTCCGTCAACCGGCGGTTTATGCCACTTCTTAACCGAGCGATCGAGCGGGCGCGCCATGCCGGCCCTGTTCGCTACGTACATTGCACGCTCGCCCGGCACACGCGCCAGGAACCGGAGTTCCTGTGGGCCACAGCAGTACACGCGGTTGACGCTTTGCGTTACATCGCGGGGCCGGTTGCCGCATTTGACCTTCGCACTTTGAAGGCGCCCGCGGGAGCAACGGCGTGGTATGCCCTGGACCTGCAATTCGAGAGCGGAATTTCTGGACGCGTCGATGTGCTGCCTACAGCGGGAATGGTGGAAGAAACCTATGATCTGTTCGGCGACGGCTTTCGCGCGTCGGTTACTTGCCCTTTCGGTCCGCAACTCGGGTGGCGCTGCTTCCGGGACGGCCGACTTATCGAAGCGGAAAATGTACCCGCTGAGACGCCCGAAGACCTCGTGAATGGCTGCTATGACGAGGCCACGGCGTTTATTGAAGCCCTAAGCGGCGGTACTCCAAAACCTGGGATTGCCGAGGTTTTTCCGTCGGTCGAGCTCTGCTTCGCGATCGCTCGGTCCGTGAATGCTCGCGCGGCTCGCTAACGGAGGTTTGCGGCGAAATCGACTCTTGAACGACACGCATCAAACGCCTTTTCGCCAGCCGCGATCGTTCTCTCCTTTGAGTTCCACGGTGATTGAGCCGTCCGGATTGAGCGGCTGTTCACATGCCCAGGTGATCGGCTTTTTCACACCACTGCGAACCTCAAGCTGGGCAGAGAGATTGACCTTGCCGCTGTAACCCTTAGGAAGCAGAAAAGACGCTTGCCTGAGGCCGCCGCCGTGAGGATTTCCTGCGTCGAGTGCTCCGCTCAAGCTGACCTTCCCGTCGGGGCTTTCCAGGTGCAGCCAGAGTACTCCCGGAACCCCGGCCACTCCGCGGTTGCTGACGCATACGATCACTTCGAAGGTGTCATATCTCTTTCGTTGCCACACCCAAGAAGGCCGAAGGCGGTATCCCAGGCTGGTGCGGAGGCGTTCGAATCCGCGAGGGTACATCTCGTTGTAGCGCGCCAGATTGTCCGCTTCGGTCCACAGAGCCCAGTAATTCGCCCGCGCATCCAGAGCGTGCAGCATGTAGTTTTCCATCTCATTGATTCCAGCCTCGTCCCGCTTGATTGTCTGCGTATCGTACTGGCGGAAGTAGCCATCCTCGAGGATGGCCGCCGTCCAAGGCGGACGGTTGGCCAGTTCTTCGATCTGAATCGGTTCCTCGACGATAATGCTGTCCGATCGCAGCCACGCGCCTGCCCGCACGGCCATGTCAATCACAGTGCGGTTGCCGACGTTGCTGATATCCGGCTGCGTATTGACCGCGAGCGGCGTTTTCTTCCATGTGTCGAGTTGACGCGCCGTCATGTTCACGAAGGTTCGCTCCGCTGTGACATAGTCCGGAAAGGGATTGGGAAGGTTGCTGGTGTGTCCTTCGCCCCAGAACCCGTACTGCATCAGATCCATCCATTCGATCAGGGGATTGCCCTCAAACTCCGCCGCCAGGAGATCGTTCAGCTCCGCGAATGCTTTCTGAAACTCGGGATGGTCATAGCGCGGCTCCCGAAATTGGGCGTCGCTCTGGCCAGGGATGCGTCCGATTTTTGCCAGTGGAATTCGTTCGCGCAAAAATGGAGGAAGGGCAACCTGCTCTGGCTGGAAAGAATAGTTCGACAACTGAATTCGAAACGCGACGCGCAATCCCTTGCGCTTGGCCGCGTCCATCGTCAAGGCCCAGACCGGATCGAGATCGAGCCGTCCGGGGCGAGATTGCACGTTGCGCCAATCGCAGCGAATGTAGAGAACATCCACGAACGGCAGGCTTGAGATCTTCTCCACGTGCTGCTCGAGTGTTTCCCGGCCTGCGCGCGCCGCCAGGGACGGCCCACTCTCTTCCCAACTGTAGCCGACCAGACCGAGTCCCGGATTACGGAGAGGCCGTTCGGATGGTGTAGTAAACAGCACAGTCTGCCAGCCCTGATCCTGGTCGATATTGAACGGACCTTGATTCAGACGTTCTCCGACGGACGGACCAAAACTGAGGTCGCAGACTTGGCCAAGGCGAGAATCGCCGGCTCGAGCCAACGCCGGTAACAGTACTGCACCTTTCAGAAGATCTCTGCGTCGCATTTCCGTGATGTCCTCTCGGGATGGAATCTTGTCAAAAGGCGAGAACGAAATTCTACGATGAACTATAGAACAGCTAACCTCATTAATCTCCTACGCGGTTGCCGTTGAGAATTAAGGTCAACCCATCGGGGTTGTGCGCGACGCTGACATCGGCGCAGTTGTTCAAGATAAAATCGGCACCTGCGCGCCGCAACTCTGCCTCTGCGACGGTGGTGCGGAAGGCAATGACGGTGGCCCCTGCCGCCTTGCCAGCGTGGATCCCCGCCGGAACATCTTCCACAACAACGCACTCAGACGCGGGAAAGCCCAACTTTGCAGCAGCCTTCAGAAATGGTTCGGGATGCGGCTTGCCCAGGGTCACATCGGTAGAGGTCACAATCCGCTCTGGAATTGGCAGTCCCGCCGCGCGCAGTCGGACTTCGGCCAGCGATCGCGTGCAGGAAGTCGCAATCGTCCAGCGCTCCGCCGGAAGTTGTAGCAGCAATTCGCGCGCGCCGGGAAGGGTTATGATTCCGTCCGCGTCCTGCATCTCACGACGCTCAATCTCGCGGTTTTCCGCCGCGTGGTCAGCATTCGGTAAGTACTCCCGCACCGTGGTTAGGCTGGGCCGGCCGTGGACGCGCGCAACGACCTCCTCGGGGTCGAAACCGTGTTCCATGGCCCATTGCCGCCAGACTCGCGTAACAGCGGGGGTCGAATCGATCAAGACGCCGTCCAAATCAAACAGAATACCGCTGCAACGAATTTCAGTCATTCTTCGGCCTTGCGCGACAGCAGGTGGAGAGCTTAGTGGATCCTGATGAGAAAGCATTTGATTATCGTTTTGCTTTCGTTTACTCTACCATGCGTTTCTATTTCTTTCTTATTGCATCGAAAAAGGCGCCCGTCTCATGTCAGTTTCTTACCTTCCGCAGGCTGATTGGTTGCAAGCGCTTTGCAAGTCTCAGCCAATTGCGGCCGAAATGCTGGCGCGAAGTCCGGAAGAACAGCGCCGATTGGGCTATTTCCACACACTTCGCGAAATCTGCCAGCAGCCTTCGACGTGGATACGTACGAGCGAGTTAATGCGCCAATCGGCGCCTGCTTTGTCCCGGTTCATCGAAGGGATCTCCAGCCTCACCCTGTCCGGTTCGGGCAGCTCCGACTATGCCGGCGACTGTGCCCGCATGGTGTTGCAGAAGGAACTTGCCATCAATACCCGGGCCATCCCCGGAGGCACGCTCCTCACGCACGGCAGCGCTGCTCTCCCCATCGGCAGACCCGGATTGATGGTGTCACTGGCGCGTTCGGGCGATAGTCCAGAGAGCGTAGGCGCGCTCGCCCTGATGCTCAAGCTCGAGCCCAATATCCGCCATCTCGTGCTGACATGTAACCGGCAAGGAAAACTGGCGACCGCCTTCCAGAATCATCCCAAGGTAACGGCAATCACGCTCGACGAGCTTACAAACGACAAGAGTCTGGTGATGACCAGCAGCTTCACAAACCTGGTGTTGGCCGCGCGCTTCCTGGGACTGGTGGGACATCCCGAGCGCTATCAGGAGATCTGTGAACGTCTGAGCCGGATAGCCTCGGAGCTAATATACGAGCACTTTGGGACGCTGGCTGAGGTGGCGAAGGCTCCGTTTAGGCGTGTCCTGTTCCTGGGCAGCGGTTCGCATTTTGCCGGAGCACGCGAAGCTGCCCTCAAAATGCTGGAAATGACGGCGGGCCGGGTCAGCACTATGTGCGAGACCTACCTCGGACTCCGCCACGGTCCCATGAGCTATGTGCACCAAGACACTCTGGTGATGTGCTTCTTGTCTTCAGATCCGACGCTGCGCGCCTACGAATCCGATCTCTTGCGTGAACTGGATCAAAAGGGGCTGGGACTGCTGAAGATCATAGTTGGCGAAGACATACCGGGTCGACTGATCCGGAGCAATGACGTGGCGATCGAGTGCCAGGGATTGAGTCGTCTCGGAGACGAAGACTCTACCGTGATCAGTGTCATTGCTGGGCAACTCTTGGCCTTCTTTAGCTGCCTTGGCGAGGGATTGCGCCCGGATTCGCCTTCCGAAGACGGGGTTATCAGCCGGGTCGTTCAGACTTTCACCCTCTACTCCCCTAATAGCTGAGGGCGGCGACGTCCGAGCCCGCGTACGAGGTTTCGGGGGCGAGGAGACCGATATCTTTGCTTTTGTTTCTTCATTTCTCTTCATTTACTATTCTTTGTTTGCTTTTCGTGTTCAGGTATGGTAGAAAGCTCAGCGATAGAAACTCACCGCAATTTTGGGAGATCACTATGAGGTCAGTGACGCGCTTTTCGCTATTTCTCGCCTTGCTAACAGCTTTGGGCGCCGCCCATTTGACGTTCGGGCAAGGAACTGACTTGGGCACGATCGTGGGCGTAGTGACGGATGCGACGGGTGCCGTTGTCCCCAGCGCGAACATTGTTGTTCTTGATCTTGCCACCAACACACCGCACGAGACCAAGACGAATGCCCAAGGGGAATACCGCGTCTTCGCGCTGAGCTCCGGTGCATACCAAGTCTCGGTCTCGGCGCCGGGGATGAACACTACCAAGGTTACCGGCATCCGAATAAATGGAAGCGACACGGTGAGTGCCGATGCCGTACTGAAGATGGCATCGACTTCAGAGGAAGTTGTAGTAACGGCGGAAGCGCCTCTCATCAATACGCAGGACCAAACCATCAGCGACACGATCAGCAGTCGGGCGGTGGTCGAACTTCCTCGCGATAGCCGGAACGTGTACTCGTTTCTGTACCTGAATCCGAATATTACGCAGGGATCCGCGGACGGAGAATTTAAGTTCCTGGGAGCGCAGAGTTATGGTGCCAGTTTCTCGCTGGACGGACAGCGTTCCAACGGGGGAGTTGCCGGTGAGCCTACCAATAGCCAGCCCTCCCTGGAAGCAGTAGGGGACATCAATGTTCTCTCCAACGATTTCAGCGCCGAGTATGCTGGGATCGCAAATATCCGCGTAACGACAAAGAGGGGAGGGTCGGGATATCACGGCTCGCTTTTTTATAACAACAAGAACTCAGCTCTTGCGGCCTGGACTCTTCAGGATCTGGTTGGCAAAGCCGAATTCGCTCCGACGCCGATTCAGAGCTCGTATCCCAATCCATTCTTCAATATCACGGACCTCGGAGGCTCGGTCGGGGGCCCGATCCCAGGCCTGAAGAAGACGTTCTTCTTTGTAGCGTACGAGAGGGACTGGACGGTCGCTCCGGTGAGTGTGACGTCTAGTACACTTCCGCATCCCAGCATGTGGAATGGCGACTTCTCATTGGTTGACGACTCGAAAAAGCCACCGGTTCCCGCAGATGTCGCGCTTACCCCCCAAGAGATCACAGATAATACGGTTGGAGGGTTAGGGCTGCAATTCATTACGATTCCCTCTAGGCTTCTCAACCCAACCGTTCAGCAGTTCATTGGGACGTATTTCCCGAAGATTGGGACTGCCGCATTGATCGACCCTTCCACGGGTCGCATTCCGAACTACCAAAGTATTCTGCCTGGCCGATCAGTCCAGGACTTAGGCACTTTGCGAGTGGATCACGACTTCAACGACAAAGACCGCGTGTATGTCACGTACAATGCGGCCGCTCAGACTACCGCCAACGGCCTCGTGCAGGCGCCTTACTCCGGACTCGGCTTAAAGCAGAATGATCGCAGGAACAACACAGTCTCGATTTCTTACACGCACGTGTTTAGTCCAAACATCGTGAACGAGGCGAGGGGTGGATTTAACTTTCAGAAACTATATCGCCACAGCAATACCACCCTCGGAGGCTTTCTTTCGGGGATCGGCTTCGACCAGTCGGACATCGCAGCCTATGGCGCGGTTGTCGGGTCTGGCGAACTTCAGACCCTCGGTCACCCGGCGGTTACATTTAATCGGCGGCAGTTCGCAGCTTTCCAAAATGGCGGCCGTGACACCGACCGTTCATTGAATGAGAATCTATCCACATTTGGAGACACCTTCACATGGGTGATTAGAAATCACACTTTGAAGATGGGTGCAGACTTCGTGCGAAATGCGGCGGTCGATGGTTTCGCAAAAAACCGCGGCAATCCCCGTGGTGTGATGGCCTATACGGGTGGTGGAACTACCTCATTCGCTAACTTCGTCCTGGGCGAGGCGCCGACCAGCGTCTCCTACGTCGCTGCACCGCGTGCAACTCCGATGGACGTCTATAACTGGGAAGATGGATTTTTTGTTCAGGACGACTGGAAAGTAACGCCGCGCCTGACCGTCAACCTTGGATTGCGGTATGAATTGCTCAGTCCATTCATCGATAAGAATGATCTCCTGGCCAACTTCGATAGCAAGTTTGTAAATCCTACCACTGGGCAAAAGGGCCGCTTCATTGTGCCCTCAGAGAAGACTCTTCCATTCCTCGACAGCCGAGTCATCGATCTGGGAGTGGTGACGGCCGCTCAGTCTGGACTCGGCATCGGTCGCGGATTGGTTCGGACGGACAAGAATAATCTGGCGCCCAGAGTCGGGCTAGCCTTCCGATTGAGCGACAAATCTGTCATTCGTGGGGGTTATGGATTTTACTATCCGACTTCTGCGGCACAGGGGATTCGCGATGCGATCGCGACCAATCCTTTCAATCAGGGTCTGACCAAGACAGGCTTCGACAACACTGGCAATCCCGTTCCTCTAAGCGGATGGCCAGGATTTCAACATGGCATCAGCCCGCTCACAGGAGGCGTTATTTCCTCCGGATTTGGCGGATTGCCTACGCTCAACATTATCCCGATTGGTCTGCAGCAGCCGCGAATTCAGCAATACAATGCGACCTACGAGCGGGAGATTCTTCGCGACACCTCATTGCGGGTCTCTTACCTGGGAAGCACTCTGAGCGGATTGATTGCTGGTGTGGATTTGAACGAGCTTGCGCCCAGCGATACTCCGTTTGGAACCACGATTGGAGACGGTGTCACACCATGTGATCCCCTCAACAACGGCGATTGCGACTACTCCCCAGCTGACATTGCGCGCCAGCCATTTCCCGGTTACGGCGATTTCATGCTCAGCTACGGAAACTTCGGACATGGTCGCTCCAACGCATTTCAGACCCAATTGGAGAAGCGCTATTCTCACGGTTTGATGCTGAACTTCTCTTACACCTACTTGGATCAGAAGTCGACTGCTCTGGACACCGGAAACTCGAGTCTGGGAGGTATTGCTTACAATACATCTTCGCCGAACCACGACTACGGGCAGGAGGCGTTCGTTCCCAAGAATCGCTTCGTGGCATACGGCATTTACGACTTACCCGTGGGCCGGGGAAGGAAGTTCGGATCTTCGTTCTCGAAGTGGACTGACGCGGTTTTGGGAGGGTGGCAAACTACTTTCAACATGTTCGCAAAGAGCGGCACGGGATTCACGCCGTTCTGGATTTGCGACGACTGCGGCACCGCGGAGCCGGGAAATGTTGCTGTGAGTTCCATCGATGCGTGGGGCGATTTCAACGCAGAGCCTTCTTTCCGGCCGACCGTTATCGGGAACTACAAGCACCGTAACGGCAATCAGATTTGGGATCCCACGGCTTTCGGTCTTCCCCCCATGGGAGCCGACGTGTTCAACAATCCCCAAATCGCGAAACGGAATTTATTGTTCGGTCCGGGCACTTGGGGAGTGGATCTTGGGGTGCACAAGAATTTTCACCTGGGCGAGCGAGTAACCGCTACATTCGGTGCAGACATTGACAATGTGTTCAACCACCCATTGTTTTCGCCGGATAGCGATTCCGGCGGCGGGGGTGGAACATTCTCCCTCTTGGGCGATTTCGACATCGGCGTCGACCCCAATACTTTCAAGCCTGTTTTAGCTGATGTCACCCCCAACCAGGATTTCGGCCGCCTTAAGCAGACTTTCACCCAAGAAGGCGTCGATAATCGCCGAACCGTACGCTTGTTGCTCCGGATAACGTTCTAGAGCGATAGCGCTTGACGGAGAGATTCGCCGCGACGTCACTCAGAACCGTGACTCGCGGCGACTCCCGATCTACCGTCGATCGCCTAACCCGGGCGCCATACCGAATGCAGCAAACCAGCAGGAATCTATGAAACTCCGAATCCTTCCCGTAGTTCTCGTCTTAGCGTGCTTGACCAGCGCTTTTGCTGACCGGGCCGGAGGGTTTCGCGTCATCGGCCCGGGAGGCGGCGGGGCTATGTTCAATCCCACCATCAGCCCTCACGATGCGAATACCGTGTTGGTCTCCTGCGACATGACCGGGTCCTACCTCACCCATGATGGAGGACGTACTTGGCGCATGTTTAACCTGCGCGGCGTGGTCAATTTCTTTGTCTTCGATCCGCTCGATCCGAAGACGATGTATGCCCACGCGACGGGATTGTGGCGCAGCACGGATGGCGGCGAGCAGTGGAATCTGGTTTATCCCAGCCCTTCCGCTGTGAAGGGCGTCAAGATGAATTCGGATCACGCCGACGAGCAGATTCTTGCTGATCCAGATCCATTGAGTGAGATCGCAGCTCTGGTGGTTGATCCTTCCGACTCGAAGGTTCTTTACGCCGCTGCGGGGACGAAGGCGAGGCCTGCGCTCTTTGTTTCGCGCGACTACGGGAAGAGTTGGCAAAAACAAGTGGGCTTGCCCGATGTTCCGCGCCGCCTTTGGGTGGACCCGAATTCCGCGGCCGAGGGCCGTACGTTGTTTCTGGCCAGCGAACACGCGATCGCGGTGATCAGTCCCAAAGGAGTGCGCAGCTTCCCGCTTCCCGTGGCTGTCAGTGACATTTCGCTGGGTTTTGGTTCGGCCGCGCAGACGACCATCTATGCCACTTCAGAGCAGGGCATCTACGTTTCGAACGATGCAGGCGCGAACTGGCTCAAGAGTGACCTGCCGGGCGCAGGAGCGAAAGTGCGTGCCATCGCGACCAGCCTGCATCATCCAGAGACGGCGTATGTCTCCTACGATCATCTGACGGTCGATGGAAAGTCCTGGATGGGCGTGGCCAAGACCACCAACTCTGGCGCTGACTGGAAGCTGGTGTGGAAAGAATCCGACGTAGCAGCAAAGAACGTGAATGACGCGTGGATCACCGAGCGCTTCGGGCCCGGTTGGGGAGAGAATCCTCTGAACCTTACGGTTGCGCAGCAGGACGCAAATCTGGCGTATGGTACGGACCTCGGAAGAACCATGCGGACGGCGGATGGAGGCGCAACCTGGGCAGCGGTCTATTCACGCAAAGTAAATGACGCGGGCTGGACCAGCCTCGGTCTCGATGTCACTACCAGCTACGGAATTCACTTCGATCCGTTCGATCCAAAACGCCAGTTCATTGCTTACACCGATATCGGACTCTTCCGCAGCGAAGACAGCGGCGTCTCATGGACCAGTTCTACAACTGGAGTGCCCAGGGATTGGATGAACACGACATATTGGGTCGTCTTTGACCCCAAGGTGCGTGGCCGGATGTGGAGCGTCAACAGCGGCACGCACGATCTTCCTCGCCCCAAGATGTGGCGGCACAACTCAGTGCTGAACTACAAAGGCGGCGTTTGCCGCAGCGATGACGGCGGGAAAACTTGGACCAAGTCGAACGCCGGGATGGACGAGACCGGTGCGACCCACATCCTGCTCGATCCCACCAGCCCAGTGGATGCACGAGTATTGTACGTAGCCGGTTTTGGCCGCGGAGTCTACAAGAGTTCAGACGGCGGTCGCAGTTGGGCCCTAAAGAACACTGGGATCACGCAAGAACGGCCCTTCGCGTGGCGGTTGGCGCGAAGTTCGAATGGAACGCTCTACGCTGTAATCGCACGCCGGTCCGAAGATGGGAGCATCGGCAATGCCGGTGATGGTGCTCTGTACCGGTCGACAGATGGAGCGGAGCACTGGCAGCCCGTTTCGTTGCCTGAGGGAACGAATGGCCCGAACGGCCTCGCCGTCGATCCTGAGTCACCAGATCGACTGTACCTCGCTGCCTGGGCTCGCGCGACTGGAGAACGCGGAGACGGCGGAGGGATTTTTCTCTCGGAGAATGGCGGCAAGAGCTGGAAGCAAGTGCTCGACAAGGATCGCCACATTTACGACGTCACCATTGATTCGCAGGACCCCAATGTGCTCTACGCGACCGGCTTTGAATCGTCGGCCTGGCGATCGGCAGATCGCGGGCTGCACTGGACTCGTATTCCCGGCTTCAATTTCAAGTGGGGGCATAGAGTGATTCCCGATCCGCTGCACCACGATGAGGTCTACATCACGACGTTCGGCGGAAGTGTCTGGCATGGTGCGATCAATGGGCAACAGCGAGGCGCGGACATCGCCACGCCAGTGCTCGATCCTGGGCAGTAGCCGGAGGAGCAAAGTGATCAATCGGCGCCAGTGGCTGTATGGAATGGGTCTGGTGGCAGGGTCTGGAATGCACGTAGGCAGGGCCCCGGCTGTCACGGCCGGGAGCGCGGTCCAGCCCGCGCCCTTGGAGCTTTCGCAGTACGAGCCCAAAAGCATGCTCCGCGTGCACGAGTCCCGCGTCGAGCGTTCGAAGTTTCCACTCATCGACTTTCACACGCACATCTCCGGGTCGACAAAATCAGAGAAGGGTGTCGAACTCGCGCCCGATCGCGAGTACCTCGGAACTCCCCAAGAACTGATCACGGTGATGGACCGCAAAAACATTCGGGCTATGGTTAACCTGACTGGCGGCTACGATCATGGTCTTGCCGAAGCCGTAGGCAAATACGACCGTGCATATCCCGGCCGGTTTCATACCTTCACCGAGCCTTCCTATTCCCGCTTCAAAGAACCGGACTACCCGAAGCTGCAGGCACAGGCCATCGAGCGGGCGCATCGCGACGGCGGGCGGGGCCTGAAGATTCTCAAAACGTTGGGACTCTATCTTCGTGAGAACATCACCTCGGGTTCGCTGGTGAAGATTGATGACGCGCGGTTTGATCCCATGTGGGATGCCTGTGGCCAGCTTAATCTTCCGGTGGCGATTCACATTTCGGATCCGGTCGCATTCTTTACGCCCACTGATCGCTTCAACGAGCGTTACGAGGAACTGAATAATCATCCGGACTGGTCGTTCCATGGCGGAGATTTTCCCAGCAATGACGAGTTGATCGCGGCTCGCAACCGCGTCATCGCTCGCCACCCGAAGACGCAGTTTGTTGTCCTGCACGCAGGGAACTTCGCGGAAGATCTGCAAGATGTGTCAGAGAATTTGGACCGCTACCCGAACATGTTCGTCGATATCGCGGCACGCATCGGAGAACTCGGACGCCAGCCAAGAAGCGCGCGCAAGTTCTTCGACAAATATCAGGACCGAATTCTGTTTGGCACCGATGCGACCCCGCATGGTGACGAGTTTCCGCAGCAGGTCTTCAACGACAAGCTGTACGAAATCTATTTTCGCTTTCTGGAAACCGAAGACGAATATTTTGACTACGCTCCAGCTAAGGTCCCACCACAAGGCCGCTGGAGAATTTACGGGATTGGGCTGCCGGAGACGATCCTTAAGAAGGTGTACTACGAGAACTCCGCCCGGATACTGCGAATCTAGATGCGACGCTATTTCCATCTCTTTGTCGTCTTGACCTTGGCAACTCTGTCGCGGGCGCAGGTGCGCGTGTGGGAAGGGACGCTCGTGCTGCCCACCTACGAAGAGGGGATGCCCGATCCGAATCCTCCGTTCGACCAGTTCACGAATAACAAGTTCAACTATCCGTATGTCCTGCGGGAAAATCTGACGAGCCGCCGTGTGAATCACGACTGGCGTGCCATTTATCTGGAAAATGAATACCTGAAATGCTCCGTGTTGCCTGACATTGGCGGGCACCTTTACACCTGCGTTGACAAAATCTCGGGACAGTCGATGTTCTACGCCAACACGGCCATCAAGAAAGCGGCGGTCGGCTATCGTGGCGCTTGGGCAGCTTTCGGCATCGAGTTCAACTTCCCTGTTTCCCACAACTGGGTGAGCATGTCGCCGGTCGATTTCGCCTTCCATAAGAATGTGGACGGCAGCGCCTCTGTGATCGTGGGGAACGTTGATCGTGTTTACGGAATGGAGTGGACCGTCGAGTTGATGCTTCGGCCCAAGTCAACGCTGCTGGAGGAGCGTGTGACGCTCAGCAATCGCAGCGACGTCAGGCATCGTTTCTACTGGTGGAACAATGCAGCGGCGCGAGTTTCGGACGATTCGCAGATTGTTTACCCCATGCGCTTCGCCGCGAGCCATGGTTTCACGGACGTCGTTCGCTGGCCCGTCGACGAGGATGGCCACGACTTGAGCGTCATCCGCAATCATGTTCACGGCGCGGTATCGCTCTTCACGCACGGAAGCCGCGAGGGCTTTATGGGTGTTTGGCACCCCGCGACCAAAACTGGCACGGTGCACTTTGCGGAGTACGAGGACCTGCCCGCCAAGAAAATCTGGTCGTGGGGCGTGGATGAAGAGGGCATGGACTGGCGCAAAGCCCTCTCCGACGACGACAGTGGATACGTTGAAATCCAGGCCGGCTTGTTTCGCAATCAGGAGACGTATGCCTTCCTGGCACCCCGGCAGTCCATCCATTTCTCGGAGTACTGGATGCCAGTACGCGAGATTGGCGGCATCTCGCGCGCCAACCTTTCCGGAGTGCTCAGTCTTGCGCGCCATGGCAAGGCTTTGATCGCCGGACTTAACGCCAATCGTGCTGTTCCTAAAGCCACGGTTTCCATCTTGAACGGCAACAGCCGCCTATTCAGCGAGAAAGTTGATCTCACCCCCGAGCGCGCCTGGACTCATGAGCTTCCCGTCGTCGACTCGCAGACCAAGTACACCGTTGAGATTCGGGACGCACGGGGAGCGGTTCTGATCCGCCAGACGGAAGGCGAATATGACTGGACTCCGGAGTCTGAAATTCATGTCGGCCCTCAGCCTGCCTACCGTACACCCGATCCGGAGCAGAGAAACTGCGATGACTGGATTCAGCTCGGGAAAGACCTTGAGCTGAACGGAAAAAATCTTCAAGCGCTCGATACCTACGAGGAAACGCTTCGTAGATTTCCCGGCAGCTTCGGCGCCTTGAAAGCGGCTGGGCGCCTGACCGCGAGCCTGCTGCGATTTGACGAGGCAAAGACTTTCCTTGAGCAAGTCCGCTCGCGCGATACTTCTGACCCGGAAATCTCGTATTACCTGGGCATTGCATACGATGGGCTTGGCGAAACGCGGAAAGCACGGATGTCATACGAGGACGCCCAGCGATTTGCCTCGTTTCGTGCCGCCGCTGTCCTGCGTCTCGGAGAGATGCTGGCGCGAGACGGCGATCTGGATGAAGCCGAGCGTCATCTCAGCGAAGCTGTTCGAGCCGCGCCTGACGATGCTCGTGCACTCGAGGAGTTGGTTGCGGTAAGAATTGCGTCCGGTAATGGGGAAGAAGGGAAGGCGCTGGCGCGGCAGGGAATCGCCCTTTTCCCGCTGAGCTATCTTCTCAGCGAAGAGCTCGGAGAACCCAACCTCAAACAGTTCGCCAACGACACAGTTCGCATGCTGAATCTTGCCGCGCAATACATGCGTCTCGGACTGTATCAGCGGGCGCTGGCTGTGCTCTCGCGGGACTATCCGTCGCCGCAGCCTGATCAGACTGAACCGGGGGCCCTGTCACCCAGCAACCACCCGATGGTCGCGTACTTCCGCGGCTATTGCCGCGAGCGTCTCGGACAGTCGGGAGCGGCCGACTACAAGATCGCGTCGAAACTCCCGACCTCCTACGTTTTTCCCAGCTCGGCTGAAGAACTCACCGTCCTGAGTACGGTCGCGCGCAAAAAACCCGACGATGCTATGGCGCGATATCTGCTAGGCACGTTCTATTTCTCCCGAGGATTGACGGACTCAGCACTTGAAGAGTGGTTACTGGCTCGCAAGTCGAACCGGCCAATTCCCGTTCTCGATGCGAGCCTGGGTCTCGCTCTGCTGCACGAGAAGCATGACGCCGAGCATGCCCTCGTTGCCTTTCAGGACGGACTGCGGAGCGACGCTACGAACGTCACGGTTTACCTGGGTGCAGACCAGGCGCTCAGTCTTTTAGCGAAACCCGCCAGCGAACGAGTGCAAGTTCTGGAGAAACATCCGAATCTTGCGGATGCGCCTTCCAGTCTGATCTTCGAACTGATTCTCAATCTGGCCGAGGCGGGCGATTTTCAACAGGCCGAGAGCCTGTTCCGTAACCGGTTCTTTCCGCGCGAAGAAGGCGGGACCAACGTCCGCCAGGTTTGGGTTGAAGTCGAACTGCAGAAGATGCTCGCATCGGCAAAGGACGGTCACTGCGTGGATGCCCTCGTTGTGGCACAGCACTTGGGCGCGAAAGTGCCGGATCTGTCATTTACACAGGACGGGCTGGAACCCATTCTGCAATCCGCGCGGACGAACTATCAGATGGGTACTGTTTACGCGAACTGCGCAAGGCCTGAGGAGGCGGCAAAGAAATTTCAACTGGCCTCTGCTGCGTCTGCCCCCGATCAGATGCTCTGGGCCTACCGGGCAGCGCAGAAACTACCTGGTTTTGACAAGAAGCAATGGACGGAGCGCCTGCAAACCGCTCTCGTCCAAGCGAACAGTCGCAGCGACACCAGCAGCTATGCCAGTTGGTGGGATTACACTGCTGGTGCGCTCGCGAGCGCACTGGGCAGTCCGCAAGAGGCGGACCAGAGGTTTCAGAAAGCACTGCTGCTTCCCGACCGGATGCTGGCGTACCACTTCACGCGCATGGCACGCGCCGAAGCTGTGCCGTAGTTCCAATGAGAACGGTGAGCAGCAATCGATGAGGCAGACGCAACACACGAGTTGCACTTAGAAACATGAACCAGGAAGTGACGAGGTCAAATGAACACGGTGTCGCAATCTAAGACAAAAATTCTTGCCGACAAGTACTCTTTGGGCCAGGCAGCAGCCGATCATGCCGCGCGCTCTCTCCGGCGGACGCTGAGCAATCAAGGAAACGCCCGCCTCGTAGCCGCCACTGGGGCATCTCAGTTTGAATTCTTGGACGCATTGACCAGTGCACCCGGTATCGATTGGAGTCGGGTCGAGGTTTTTCATCTGGACGAGTACGTTGATCTGCCTTCCACCCATCCGGCCAGTTTTCGCAAATATCTCTTCGAGAGATTGATTCATAAAGTCGGAATCACCAGGTATCACCTGCTCGACGGAGATGGCGATCCACACGGGACGGTTACAAAAGTTGGGAACGAACTTCAGTCGAAACCGGTGGACATTCTTTTTGCCGGAATCGGAGAGAATGGGCACCTTGCGTTTAACGATCCGCCCGCGGATTTTCAGGTCGCTGACCCCTACCTCATCGTTGATCTCGACGAGGTATGCCGACAACAGCAGGTGAATGAAGGTTGGTTCTCGAAGTTGACGGATGTGCCTAAGAAGGCGATTTCAATGTCCGTGCAGCAAATCATGCGCGCCAAGGAGATCATCGTGGTCGTCCCGGACACGCGGAAAGCACGTGCGGTAAAGGCGTGCCTTGAAGGTGAGATCAGCCCCATGATGCCGGCGTCGATCCTGCGCAACCACTCGAATGCTACTATCTACCTCGACACGGATTCGGCTGCTCTCTTAAGTTCGGGAGTTTCTACGGCACCATAATCCGGCAAATATGCCTGCCTCTGCGCAAGTCCATGAGCTGAATGTGCGGCCCATCCGCAACTTGCGCTGGTGGATCGGTGCGCTGCTGTTTGCGTCGACGGTCATCAACTATGTCGACCGCCAGACCCTGTCCCTTCTCTCGCCATACCTCAAACAGCTCTACCACTGGACGAATTCGGACTACGCGAACTTACTCATCGGATTTCGCATTGCGTACTCAATTGGCCAGAGCGTATGCGGAAGGCTGATGGATCGCGTCGGCACCCGGCGAGGGCTGACCGTTTCTGTTCTCTGGTACTCGATCGTATCGATAGCCACTTCCTTGGCGACTGGGTTCTACAGTTTCGCGGCGTTCAGATTTCTTCTCGGCGCTGGCGAGTCCGCCAACTGGCCGGGTGCGACGAAAGCCGTTTCGGAGTGGTTCCCGAAACGTGAGCGAGCTCTTGCCACAGCGCTGTTCGACAGCGGTTCATCGATTGGAGGAGCGCTTGCACCTTTTATCGTGTTCGCAATCTACAACCGTTGGGGATGGCGCCCCGCGTTTGCAATTCCTGGAATGCTGGGCTTCGTTTGGCTGCTGGTCTGGCGCCGCTCGTACCACCCGCCCAAGGATCATCCGCGAGTGAGCGATGAAGAGCGCCAAATGATTCTTGCGGATGCGGCCGATCCCGATGCTTTCCTCGAAAAACCTCGTTCCCGGTGGGTCGATCTTTTGAAGCTGCCGCAAACCTGGGGAGTGATTATTGCGAGATCGTTCACCGATCCTGTCTGGTTCTTCATCGCAGACTGGTTTCCGATCTATCTGGTAGCGAAAGGGATTCCGCTCAAGAGCGGATTGATCGCTATCTGGATTCCCTTCATCGCGGCCGATCTAGGTAACTTCTTCGGCGGAGCGACCTCTGGCTATCTGATCAAGCGCGGCTGGACGCTAGGCGCAGCCCGCAAAGCTCTGGTGGTTTTCGGCGGGATCGGAGTGACCTTGCTGATACCCACGGTCCTTACCGTCAACCTTGCGGTAATCACTCTTCTTTTTGCTCTGGCGACATTTTGCTATGCCGCGTTCTCGACAATTGCGAACGTGTTGCCTTCCGACCTTTACCGGAGCGACTCCGTGGCCTCGGTCAGCGGGCTGAGCGGCATGAGCGCGGGCATCGGAACAATCATTGCATTTAAATTGGTCGGTTATTTCTCCGATGCAAACCAAGCGCTGGCCACGCACTCCTTCGACACGATCATCATCGTGGCGGGACTTGTGCCGTTCATAGGAATGATTCTTGTGCTGTTCCTGGTTCGCAACACACGGGCAACGAAACTGGGGCTGGTGCGCCCGATATAGCGAAGAAGCGGCCGTCCTGCGCCTGATCTTTCGGACCGCTAGTGAATGTATGCCCCGCCCGGCAGCAGATACTGAATGGGCCACTGTTCGCGCCTCTGGATTACAAGATCGGACCACTTCATGATCTGCGTGTCGGGTCGCGGAATCTGTTTGATCGCTGGCAGTGTTCCTGCAATTGCATTTGCTAGGGTGAACCCCTCTTCATCACTAGCCACAGAAAAGTAACTCGCATGCAGTTTTAAACGCGAGAAACGGACAGCGATCTCAGCGTCTTCGATCATCTGCAAGAAATAGGGTCTGCCCGTCAGGAGCGAATTGTAAACATAGTCCGCTAACACGCTGGAGAGCGGATTGACATAAGCGCGGTCGAAATCGAGCTGCGCGAAGGATGGATCGTCTTCCGACACCGCCTTGTAGGGCATCCGCGTCTCGCCAAGCCCGCGAAAATCGAATGTGACGATATCGAAGCCTGCATCCAGGTACTTCATGATCTCGGGCCAGTCGTTCACGCCCGCCTTGCCGTCTTTGCTGAACCACAGCAACCACCGATGCCTCTGGTCCGCTGTCCGGTGGATGTGCAACAGGGGCATGACAAGGTTGCGACTATGACGCACAACGTAGCGATCGATGGAGATGTCTTCGAATAGCGAGCTTCCCGCGCTCTCCCACGCGATCTCGCGCTCGGCCGGCGCCATGCCGTCATATTCGCTGATCTTCCAGGTTGCAATGCCAGGATAGTTGCTACCGTAGTAGAGATACCTGACGGAGGGAGCGGATCTGGTCCGGTGCTCACTGTAGTAATCGCGGATTACATCCATCAGCGACCTTGCATCTTCGAAATCCAGCATCACCTGGCCGGTGCGCGTGCACTGCACGGCTTTCTCGTCCAAATCGTTGGCCGCACCGAGAGCGTGTCCCCGCGGCAGTTGATTGAAGTGATCTAGAAATTCGAATGCCGCCTCCTGATTTTCATCGGAGTACTGATGACCGTGATAGCCCTCGGCCATCGCGATGCGATCCGCATGACCAAACCGGCTGTACATCTTTGAAATCTCCCGGAAAGTCTTGTGCGTGCCCTCAATGGGGAAGAAATCGAGCGTCGCCGCGGCAACGAAGACGGGGCGCGGATACATCAGCAGCATAAGGCCCGCATTGTCCACGCCGTTCGATATCATGCCGTACAAGTCCTGCTCGGGATCGCTGTCCGGATCCTTGAATATGCGATTGTGCATTCGCATGGGCAATGAGGTGATGTAGCAGGAGATGGCGGCGATCTTGATCCGGGGCTCGAGCGCCGCAATGTGCATCGCTTGAAAGCCGCCTCCGCTGGTGCCCGTAATATTGATGCTTTGGGGATCGACCTCTGGACGCGTCAGCAGGTAATCGAAGGCGCGCAGACCGTCCCAGATCTCCCAACGCGCCAGGTTTGTGCCTGCCAGATAAGCCAGATTGCCGAGCACTGCGTGCTCCGCGCAGATCCGGTTGTAGCGACTCTTGCCTGCCTTCACATCCCAGAACTGGCTGCGCTCGCCCTGACCGACTGGATCCCAGCTGATGACGACATAGCCGCGTAGCACAAGTCTCTGACAAAGCGCCTGATAGTGTGTCTTCCCGTTTTCTGCGTGGCCGGCAGGGACGAGAACGGCAGGGTGCTTCGTATGCTCACCGCTGTTGTGCTCGTCGGGCACGTACAGAAGCGCCGTCACATACACGCCCGGGAGGCTCTCGAAGATCAGCTTTTCAATGTGAAAGCCGTCCATCGCAATGCGTCCGGTGACGTGCGGGTGCAGCGGAGTTCTTGTCGTGGGCAGTCCCCCGAGCATGGTCAGAAGCTTTTGCCGTATTTCGTTCTGGACGCGTAGCAGATCCTGCTCGGTGCGAATCCCGGACCAGACCTTCATCCTCTCCTCGTCTTCGCGCCAGGCCAACTCGGTTTGATACTCAAGATAGGGCGTGATCTGCGGACCACTCGGAGCCAATGGCAATACCGAGAACGCCTCTGGCGGCGGGGTAGTCGATCCGCCCAGTGCGTTTACGGCTGTCCAGACGACCACCATGAGGCAGAGAAGTATTTTGCTTCGTCGCCTCCGTAGACTCCGAAGAAGTGTTGTGGTCAAGGGTCTCACAGGACGTTTTCGTGAATATGAACGGAAGTCAGCAATGCATGGCCGGATGAAACATGCCGCACGCTTTCCCGGCGAATCAGTTCGGTCGGCATTACGAGTTGCTGGGGGGGCAGGTCTGGTTCGTGAATCCGCCGTAGTGCAAATTCGGCTAGATGGCCGCCGAGCTCCTTAGGAAATTCGCGCACCGTTGTAAGCCCGGGATGCAGCACTTCGCCGATGGTGTCATTGAATCCCGCAACACTGATGTCATCGGGAATCCGGATTCCAGATTCCTGCAACGCCTGGTACACGCCGGAGGCGGCCTGATCTGTGCCTACAAAAAGAGCTGTGGGTCTCTCTCCGCTGGCCAGTAGGGCCTTTACCGCCAGGTATCCGAGTTCGCGATCCTCGGAACTGATCTCGCTGAAACGAGGTTCAAGGTCGGCCTCCTTCATGGCCTGGCGGTAGCCTGCGGCGCAACGAGCGAACCAGGGAAGACGCTGATTGCCGATGTACCAGATGTTTCGGTGTCCTTGGGCGATAAGATAGCGGGTGATGTCAGTGGAACCCCGCACGTCATCCGTGAAAACGCAGTCGTATTGTTCCGGCCGCCAATCGCCGACGATGTTGTTTCCCACGAGAGAGAAGGGAATCTTCTTCTCCGAAAGCGCTGCGAGAATACTGACGGAGTGTGTGCCGGTGAGAATGACTCCGCTCGGTCGATTCGATCGCATGAGTGCCTCGGGAAGGCGCAAGCTTCCCAAGGGTGCGTTCAGGTCACAACGAAAACTGATGAAGTGCAAGTCCCAGCCATGCTGGGCACAGTAGACCTCCGCCCCTAGCAGCACTTTCGACTGGAACTCGTTCACCGTGTCGCGGTTGCCGAGTATGAACGTGATCGTGCGATTTCTTTTCCCTGCCCCCAGAGTTACACCCAGTTTTCGAGCAGCGGCCAGGACGGTTGCCTGGACGGAGGGCGCGACCTGGGAACTTCCGCTGGCGATGCGCGAAACTGTCGTCAAGCTCACTTTTGCGAGCCGGGCCACCTCGGCAAAGCGCTGCGTTTCCTTCGAGTCGGACGCCGAATCTGGACTCACTTCCAACCTGCGGACTGCTCCGCCGTGAGATCGAACCGCCATGCCGTGTGAGCACAAAGCATCCAAGTCTCCCCGCGCTGTGACCGACGAGACGGCAAACCGCTCGACCAGCTCTCGTACGGTGATCTGTCCTTTTTGCTCGATCAGTTCGAGGATCTTGCGCCGGCGTTGCTCCGCCAGGAGACGGGAGTCTCTTCCAGTCATCATTAAAGTAGGATCCCTCGCAGGAGGAGTACCTTCCTCTGGGTTTGCATTCCCGTATTTTATACAACCCATCCATGGAAAACAAAAGAAAGTCACGAAGAATGGGAGATTTCCTGGTCCAAGTTGGCCGAAAGCCAGCCACTGAAGCGGGATCGGAGCACCGAATCGCGTTTTCGCTGCCCGTAGCTGAATATCCATGAACAACTTTTGCTTGCGACTACTTGTGTTTACTTGCGTCAACGTGTAAAAAGGGGAACCACCCTCCGCCCGAACTGCACCCGGGCACAACTCGCGATCGAAGGAGCGATTTCAAAATGAAGCGGCGTGACTTCATGGCAGGCGTGGGGGCGTCAATTCTTCTCGCAGTGTCGAAGGGCAACTCTCAAGTTTCGGCCCAGCGCCCTCGGCTGTTGATCTCCAATACCGATGCCTTTACCGGTTTGGCTCTCCTAAAAACCAGGTACGCGAACGGAATGCGTCCCTCCGAAGATATGGAAGGGTGGGCTCTCTCATGGCAACTAACCCGGCAAGACAGTTTTGCGGAGAAGGCCCTGGCCGCGATGCGCGCAGGCCATATCACGAAGGGCGTGAAGCCTTCGCGTTCCTGGGTTGACTACGCTCGCTGGTCGCTGGCATTCGATTGGCTTTCTGGATATCCCGGCTTCGAACCTGCATTACAGAATCGGATTGCGGATGAGTTGATGGAGGGGGCCTCCGCGATGCTCGCGGCCCCCGACTTCGCCGATCCAGGCAACTACTCGTACCACAACTATGCCGTGCGCTATCTCTCATTACCCGCGTTCGTCTCAGCCGCACTCGACGGCTACGCAGGCTGCAACAATCGTTGCGGTTCGTGGCATGCACAAGTGGCTAAGTGTTTGGCCAACGTTCTCGAAACCACGAATGTCGTCTCTCCCGAGGGCAGCTATCACGAATCTATGGACTACATGCGGATCACCTGGGCCAGCCTGACCCTGCTCGCTGAATTGCAGCGCACGACGACCGGCGTAGATCCCGCGCACCACTACTGTTTATTTCGCAATATAGGAAACACCTACCTGTACAAACTGCTTCCGGATGGCACGCCCTCGCGCGAAGGTGATAACGAATATCCAATTCTGGATTTGCGCGACACTTCCGTTCTCGGTTATGCCGTCAATCGCTTTAAGGATCCCTACAGCGCATGGCTCCTGCGCAAGAGTGGCTTCTTCCCAAAACAATGGACCCTTCCGGTTCTCGAGTTCCTTTGGGACGACCCTGAAGTCACGCCGCGCGATCCATCGCTCGCCCACGAGGACGAATTGCCGCGGCAGCACTATTTTTCAGGTGTGGGCCATTTGGTCATGCGCGGTGGATGGAAGCCGGACTCGACCTGGATTGAATTCGACTGCGGGCCTTACCTGGCCAAGCATCAGCATCTCGATCAGAACCAGATCACGATCTATCACGGCGGGTATTTAGCCATTGACAGTGGGGCTGACTACACCGACAGCGAGAGCCCACACTATCTCAATTATTACCGGCGCACGGTCGCTCATAATTCCATCCTAGTTTACGATCCATCAGAAAAATTCTTTTGGTCGCAGAATCTTCTGCCCGCGGCTAACGACGGCGGACAGCGCATGGACTCCTCGCGTTTCTGGAACACGATCCGCAGCCCTGAAGATTTCCAGCGTACTCGTGATCTGTGGAATCTTGGCTCGATGCGCATAGTGGACCACGTGCCCGGCCAATACCACTATGCGATGGGTGATGCCAGCAACGCATATTCGCGCGAAAAGCTGAAGAAATTTACTCGCGAAGTTCTCTATGTGCCCGCGCAGGATCTGCTCTTCGTTTTCGATCGGGTCGTCAGCGCGCACCCATCTTTCAAAAAGGCGTGGCTGCTGCATGGGGTCAACGAGCCGAGCGTAAACCAGGATGCAGGGCAGGGAACCGGGGAAGCGAAAGAATTCAAGAACGCTTCAACTTTCCGCTTCCGGGAAGGCTCGGGAGAATTGCTAGTGCATTCTCTGCTGCCGCGTGAACGGATGGTTACACGCCGTGGCGGTCCCGGTCATGATTTTTACACTCCAGGAGATGACCAGAGCGGCCCTTGGGGAACCGGCGAAAATTGGCCCCTGGAGCCACAGGAGGGCGGACCACTGCCCCAGGACCCGACGCTCCAGCACATGTGGAAGACTTTTTGGGGCGACGACATCTCCAAGATCTCTCCTTCGAACCGCAAGAACGTGGTGCCCGGCGCCTGGCGCATTGAAGTGTCCCCATCGCTTCCCGCCGAGGAGGATTTCTTCCTGCACGTTTTCGAGATCGGGAACATCGGTACTACGGGCAAGAAGCGCACGGAGTTGATCAACGGGGTCAATTTTCTGGGTGCCGCTTCAGAGGCTGGCCCGTTCGTTTTGTTCAGTGCATCGGATTCCGCTGCTCAGGGAGGGGAAGTGTCGTTGCCGGATCTGGCGTGTGATTCGCTCATCGCGACCAGCCTGCTGCCGGATACGGTCTATGAGCTTAGTTTCACCGGCCCAAATGTTTCGTCCTCGTCCGCTGCGGTGTTGCCGGGAGTTCTAGCCGACATGCTCCGCTTGCGGACCAACAGCCATGGCGTGCTGCGCGTGGAAAAGCCGAATCTAGGTAATCTGCGTCTCCGCATCGCGCGAGTTTGAG
>JADGNQ010000187.1 GCA_017883385.1 Candidatus Sulfotelmatobacter sp. | reverse complement strand
ACGAATTGGCGGCGTGATAGTGTCGGTCCGAAAGTATTCCGTGGTTTTTCGCTCATGGTCGCCATCGCTTACCTCCCCTTCGCCATGATCGTGGCAGCATGTTGCACGGCATCAATGATCGCGAAATAGGTTCCGCAGCGGCACAAATTTGGCGACACCCCGGATGTGGTGAAAGCTTCTTTGATTTGCGTCAGGGTCGGATTCGGATTGCTTTCGAGGAGTTCGGTGGCCTTGATCATCATCCCGTTCTGGCAGAACCCGCACTGCGGAGTCTGCGCCTCGATCCAGGCTTGCTGCACCGGGTGAAGCGTGTTTTTCGCTTCGTCCACCGACAGGGCCTTTTGCTTGGCCCACCTCGCGGGGAGACCTTCGAGCGTGATGATCTCCTGGTTGGCGACGCTCGCTACCGGCGTAACGCAGGAACGTACTTCCTTGCCGTCGATTAGAACGGCACAGGCTCCGCACTGTGCGAGTCCGCAGCCGAACTGCGGCCCGATGAGTTGGAGATCGTTGCGCAAAACATAGAGTAGCGGAGTGTCGTCAGGCGCCTGCACCTCGCGCCGGACCCCATTCACATTGAGAGTGACCATAGAGAACTCCCTCCGAGGGGAAATTCAGAATTCGGATGACTCGGTTCCGCGAAAAACCCCAGTATCGCTTCGTGCCCCAATCGGCGAGAGCACCAATTCTTCTCAGCTTGTAGCGGACATCTTAACTCGCCGCTCAGGATGACGCACCTACCTGGATCAGGACGGCAACGTCGAACTTTGAATAATATTTCTTCACATCGCCGGCCCCGTACTTGGCGCGGAATTTCTCGACAAGAGAGACACCTGTTTTGTATCAGTCAACAGAACGACCTTGAATTCCGCCTCTTCGCTCCCGGCTTTGATGCGCATCGAGGGATTCTTGAGAACGTTCTTATACCACTGTGTATCCGACCCCTGCACCGGTAGGAGATTCAGCGTGTCGTCATCGAACACGAACCAAACTGGGATTGAGATGGTACGTCCTGACTTTCTGCCGGTCACGGTAATTTTGATTTCGCTAGATCGGGAAAGACGGTCCTTCAGAGCATCGTTCCGCGTTGGCTTGTTGCTCATTCCAAAATCTCCTAATTTTGCGGCGCCGTCCTGTTCGTCGCTGACCTGTCCATCCAGTCGACAAAGCTTTTGCCCTGTACATGGACTTCCTTTTCATAACCCCGTCATTTTCTCGATAGCTTCCGGATATCGCGCCCCTTCCACCTTGATCTTCGAGGACGCACTCTCGATCTCGCGCAGATCGTCGGGCGTAAGCTGGACTGCCGTTCCTCCGATATTCTCTTCGAGGCGGTTCAGCTTCGTCGTGCCCGGAATCGGTACAATCCACGGCTTCTGCGCGAGCAGCCACGCCAGTGCGATCTGAGCAGGAGTCGCCTTCTTCTGCTTCGCGATGCTGCCGAGCAGGTCGATCAGAGCCTGGTTGGTCTTGAGAGCGTCCGGCGTGAAGCGAGGGAGTTTGCTGCGGAAATCGGTACTGTCGAATTTCGCGTCTTCTTTGATCGCTCCCGTCAAGAATCCCTTGCCCAGGGGACTGTATGGCACAAAACCAATCCCGAGCTCCTCGAGCGTCGGTATCACTTCCTGCTCTGGCTTCCTCCACCACAGGGAATATTCGCTCTGCACCGCCGTGACCGGCAGGACGGCGTGTGCGCGGCGAATCGTCTTTGCCGCTGCCTCCGACATGCCGAAGTGCTTTACCTTGCCGGCTTGAATCAGTTCCTTCACCGCGCCTGCGACATCTTCGATGGGCACATTCGGGTCCACCCGATGCTGGTACAGCAAGTCGATGCTCTCCACCTTGAGTCGATCGAGCGAACCCTCGACTGCCCGTTTGATCTGCTCGGGTTTGCTACTTACGGGCGGCGCTCCTGGCCGATTATCGCTGCCACTCAGGTCGAAACCGAATTTGGTCGCGATCGCCACTTTCCCTCGGAACGGAGAGAGAGCTTCGCCCACGAGTTTCTCGTTCGTGAAAGGGCCGTAGACCTCGGCCGTATCGAAAAATGTGATGCCGCGCTCTACGGCGACGTGGAGAAGTGCGGTCATCTCCTTCGTGTCCTTGGGCGGACCGTAAGAAAAGCTCATGCCCATGCAGCCTAACCCGAGAGCCGAAACCTCCAAGTTGCTTTTTCCCAGTTTGCGCTTCTGCATTGTTTCTCCTTCGCGGCGAAATTCCGGCGGCCCGGGGCACCGCACGACCAAGCATAGTTTCCCAAACCGCGGGCCTCTTGCCTATTTCGATGAAGTTCTTGCCAGATTCTCCGAGGCTCACCAGGGTACTGAATCTTAATCCGGCCGGGTAGCAGCGTAATGACACTTTCCCACGCTTGGCCGATACGACCATTCGGCCTGCTCCACGAAATCGCCTTTTTCCAGAGCCAAAATTTCTCTCTGTGACGAACAACCTTTACTGAGAATTCGGAAGGTGCAAACTGGAAACATGCTCGTCACGTTTTCTTCACCGGTCTACCACGGCCCCGAGGCTTCGAAACCAACGACGGCTAACTCCTTATTCAGCAATATTTTCCATGCAAGTCCTGCAGCTCAGTATTTTACCCATATCCCCGCATATCTGCGACTGGCAACCCTATGAAACCAAAGATTTTAAAGACATGGCGGAAAGAATCTGGAAGTATCGAGTGTCAAATAAACCTCGTTGATGGCACCTATTTTCGCCCGGCCGAACCCGAGATAACTCTCTGTTGGCAGCCCAACATGCAGAACCGCCGCGAGGTGCACCGCCCGTTGACCCGTGTCCCTCGCCCCTGCTACCGTCATATGTTTGCCCATCGGCGCGCGCCTGGTTCTGGGAACCCACTTCATCAGGAGATTCACATGTCCGCCATCAAATTTCGCGGTGTCGATTTCATCCAGTACGATGCCCTGCTGACCGAGGAAGAACGCCTGGTCCGCGACACCACGCGCCAGTTCATCGAAGACAATCTCATTCCCATCATCGAGGAGTGCAACCGCGCCGGCCGCTTCCCGCGCGAACTGGTCAAGCCCATGGCGGACCTGGGCTTTTTTGGCGCGTCGCTCAAAGGTTACGGCTGCGCAGGCATGGGTAACGTGGAATACGGACTGATGACGCAGGAACTGGAGCGCGGCGACTCCGGCGTGCGCAGCTTCGTGAGCGTGCAGTCGGGACTGTGCATGTATCCGATTTACGAATTTGGCAGCGAAGAGCAGAAGCAAACCTGGCTGCCTGCCATGCAGAAGGGTGAAAAGTTGGGCTGCTTCGGCTTGACCGAGCCCGACTTCGGATCGAATCCCGGCGGCATGCGCACGCGCGCCCGCAAAGTAGGCAATGAGTACGTCATCAACGGCGAGAAGATGTGGATCACCTCGGGCTCCATCGCCGACGTCGCTATCATTTGGGCCAAGGTGGAAGATGAGAAGGACCGCATACGCGGATTCCTGGTCGAGAGTGACCGCCCCGGATTCAAGGCCGACGACATTCACGGCAAGTGGTCGCTACGCGCGTCGGTGACTTCCGGGCTATCGCTGCAGGATGTGCACATCCCCGAATCGAATTTGCTGCCAAAAACCGGCGGCCTGAAATCTCCGCTGATGTGCCTGAACCAGGCGCGCTACGGCATCGCCTGGGGAGCGCTGGGTGCGGCCATGTCTTGCTACGACTGCGCCCTGCAATACTCGCTGCTGCGCAAGCAGTGGCGCGATCAGCCCATCGCTTCACACCAACTTGTGCAAGACAAGCTCACGTGGATGATCAGCGAGATCACGAAAGCTCAGCTGCTCGTGTTGCAGGTAGGGCGCCTGAAAGACGCGGGCAAAGTCGAGCCGCAACACATCTCAATGGCGAAACGCAACAACGTCTGGATGGCGCTGGAGTGCGCCCGCCTCTCGCGCGACATCCTCGGAGCAAACGGCGTGGCCGACGATTATCCCATCATGCGCCACATGATGAACCTGGAGTCGGTGAAGACCTATGAAGGCACGCATGACGTGCACTCGCTGATCATCGGGCAGAGCGTGACGGGGATTGACGCGTTCTAGAATTGCAGTCGCTGGTCTCATCGGCGGCGACTGACCGCAGACAATCGTGTTCTGTTTTCGTAACATCGCGAAATTCGGCTACGGATAGGCCGTTCCCGCGATTCGGCAATTTAAGCTTTCCCGGGGCAAGACAAGGTTGTGTTTCGCGATAGGCTCGGAATGCCAGCAACCGAGAGACCAGTTTCCGAATTTGTAACAGCTGTTAACTTCCACTTGGCACCCGCCGTGGCTGGGATACCTTTTCTGCCCAACGAGGGCAACGAGCCTTCCCCCCATACCTGTATTCCTTGTCGTTCGCATTCGTCCTTGGGCGTGGCATCGACAACTTCAGATTCGGCGGCCCGGCGCGGATCTTCAGCGCAGTATTGTCGTGTGGGGACAACCCACTTCTATAAGACGTCCTGGCACGCACGAAGTTACGGCAAATCATGGTTCGGAGGTCGGAAGTGAAAACCGCATACAGATTTCTCAAGCTTGCAAGTTTCTTCGTGCTTCTTTCAGTCTTGGCTAGTTATGGGCAAGGGCAAACCGGTGGAGTGTCCTCGACCGTGACCGCAGCGGCAACGAGCACTCCTGGGGCCAGCAATGCCACGCCCTTACCCTGGAAGTTTCTTGCCGGTCCGATGGGGGTTCTCAATAGTCCGGCGCTGGACAAAGACATGGAATCCCTGGCCGGTTGCAGCGACCCAAAGGCGGCCGTCCCCTCCGAGCATGTAACAAACCTGTTGTCCGCCACAATTGGACCGACCGCCGCAGCGAAACTGGCGGGGCAACAAGCACAATACGTTGTGATCCACGTCGTCGACCCCACCTCCGGCCCAACGGGTTCCGACGCGTGGTACCTGTACCGCTCAGCCAAAGGAAACTTCGGAGATCCCAAGTGGGACTGCCAGAAGTTCTCTGGTCAGCGCCTCTATGGCGCACCTTCGGTCCTGTTCCTATTTCTGCACCGACACGCAAAGGCCGTGAGCCTGAGCAGCGCGCGCGAGCAGGTGAGGAATGCACTGACAGCCGCAAAAGCGAAGAGTGACACTCCCCCGACTCCGCTAACCAAAGGTCTGCTGCAGGTACTTGCAAGTACACCGTCGGACAGCGCCCTCGATGCCGCCTTGAAGACAAATGCCCTCGACACCAGCTTAAAGGCACCCGACCTGCAAGCCGTTACATTTTGTGACGCTGTCAGCGGGGACCACTTTCAATGGTTAGGCGACAACGGCGTTCCCAGCACGTCTGCGAACCTTCACTACGAGTCTGCTGTGGTGAAGCGAACTCCGGCGAACATTGCGAACCTGAAGATGATCCTCGGCCTTCTGTTCGGCGCGCAATCGAAAGAGGCCTCTTGCTTAGACATCGCCTCGACTGACGTCACTGTCTGGGGAGCAGGCCGGATTCAGAACATCGGCCTGCCCAGCGACATATCGATTGCGGGGTACTCCGTAGCAACTGGTTCCCCACTCAAAGAAGAAGACCGTGCCGCAAAGCAGATTGGGGCAGTCGGTGCCTACAACGACGAACAGCTTTACTGGTGGGACGCCAGCATCGGAATCCCCGTCCACCAGATTAAGGACCTGCAATACTCCGACTCGAACGACACAGTCGTCGCCTCGCAGGTGAGCAAACAGAGCGCCTACGCGATGTTCAACCTGATGTTGCATCCGGTTGACCTGTCGGATCCGGGCTCCAACGTTTGGCCACGACTGCTTGTTGGATTTCCCCTGGCCAGCAGCCCGTGGGACAAGCTATTTGCGGGAGGCGCGATCGGGATTCCACTCAAACCGTTCCGAAACTTTCAATTTTTCGCTGGCGTTACTTTCATTCGCGACAAGCAGCCCGCCACGCTGACCGCCGGATCGAGCGCCACCGATGCCGAATTGCAGAACGATTTGAGAATCAAGACAACTCTAAAATTCACCTTTGGAATCAACATTCCGGTGAAGTCAGTGATCGACAAACTGAAATGACAGACTCAAAATACATCCGTGCCCGTGACGCCGCCGTCGCCCTGAACCGGCTGCGGAAGCCATCGGCGCGTCTCCGCAGTGGCGAAGACAAACGTCATCTTGAACGAGACCGCGTCCTCGCCCGCTCGCTCTGGCACGATCCCAATATTCTGGGCTTTGGCGTGGGTCCTAAGGTTCCCGAGGACTTCAGTTCAGATATGTGCCTGGTCTTTTTTGTACGCAAGAAGCTCCCCAAGTCACGCCTCCGCCACTTAGTCGCAGTTCCCAAGCATCTTGCCCTGGGCACCCTGGGCACCAGAGTGCTGACGGACGTGCAGGTGTGGGGTGGCCTGCCAGTCTCCCACGGAGTCTTATCTTTTGGCGCGTCGATCGGCGACAACTCGGGAAACTCCGGGACCATGACCCTTGCTGTCCGGGATAACGCTACTGGCGGTCCCCTGATACTCGGTTGTTCTCATGTGCTGGCCCGATGCGGCGCTGGGCGAGCCGGAGATCCGGTGGAGAGTCCAGCCGATCTTAGTTCGGCCGCTGGCGCCAACATTGTCGGCCAGTTGGTCCGCTTCACTGAAATCGATCGCAGTTCTCCCAGCAATGAGGTAGACGCAGCCGTCGCCGCACCAAACGACGGTATCAGTCTCTCGAACGGGACTGTGTCCGAAATCAGGGATTTGACTCGCGAGGGCGATCTCGCCGTGGGGGTGCAGGTTCGGAGAACAGGATCAGCGACGGGACAACAGGGAGGAAGGATCAGGAACATCCATGTCGCGACCAGCATCGTCTACCGCCAGATGTCTGGAGACCCTAGCGTCGATTTCATCGAACTTGTCCAATATGACAGCGTATCGAAGGAAGGAGATTCGGGAGCCGCTGTACTCGATACCGCAGACACCCCAAACGTTGTCGGCATGCACATCGCCGGTAGTTCGGATGGAACGGCCAGCCTGTTTACCCACATCCAATTTGTTCTTGATGCGTTGAACATTGGAATGTAGGAAGTTACCCGTACATCTCCTCCAGCAGTGCATATGCGCGCCGCAGGTGCGGAATGACGATGCTTCCCCCGACCACCAGCGCGACGTTCAGCGACTCTTCCTGTTCGGCACGGGTCACGCCCAGGCGGTAGGCCTGAATCGCGTGGTAGTAAATGCAGTCATCGCAGCGCAGGCTCGCCGAGGCCACCAGTCCCATCAACTCTTTTGTCTTGGCCGGCAAGGTGCCTTCCAAATACACGTTGTGATCGATGTTGTAGAAGCGCTTCAGCAGAAAGTTGCCGGCCTTGTCGACATTGGCGTTGAGCCGTGCCCGGGTCTCGATGAACCGGCGTGCGATCTCGCTCTTGTCGGCCACGTATTTTTCGGTGAACAGATACGTTGGCTCTTTCCGTTCTTGAGCAGGACGTTCGGGAGCGGAGCGCTCCGCGGGCGCTTGGTGTTCGCTGGTCGTGGCGTTCATGCGCCGATGTTAGCAGAAGAAAAGACCTGTGGGGACAGCCGCCCTCGGCTGTCCGTCGAGCGAAGCTCGACTATGAGTATTCAGCCTTCACCGGGCTGCGCCCGGCGGACAGCCGAGGGCGGCTGTCTCCACATGCTCAGACTACGCGGTGGGTTTGTCTCGCGGTGGCTCGACCGCCAGAAACTCTTCCGCGAAGCGCTGCGCATAACCCTCGAGCAGCGCCGGAATCCGATGCGGATCCTCTGAGCGCAGCACCAATCCGGCGTGGTGATGCCGTTTGATGCGAAGGTGGACTTCAGGATCGTTGTAGGCGGAAGTATCCGGGTCATCCTGCCGCGCGAGGGAAAGAATCACGCCCGCATATTCTTCACGCACGGGCGGCAACTTGTAGCTGCCATTGCCGCCGGCGACTTCGATGCGAGACCACTCCCGCCAGAGATTGATTCCGGTTGCGGCCTCGACCATCTCGTTGATGTAGGCTCCGCCCACGCGTGCCGCGCATTCGAGAAAATAGAAGTGCCCGTCGGCATGCGCCCGGATAAACTCCGCATGCGCGACTCCGCGCACCAGGCCCAGCGCGGCAATCAGATCGTGGTTGATCGCGCGCAA
>JADGNQ010000186.1 GCA_017883385.1 Candidatus Sulfotelmatobacter sp. | reverse complement strand
GGCGTAGAGGTCGCTGGTCGATTGCAAGCTTTCAGCGAGCTCCACGGGGTAGGAGGTCCAAAAGATGCGCCCTTTGCCGTGAGAGATCTCCTGGAGCGTCGCGCCGTCGTCAAAGCGCAACGAATCCAGCCAGTTCTGTTGAGGCTGGCCGAAGGCGAGCGGAAGCGAACGGTTTCCCGCGTGGACCGTGGCATCGTGATAGGTGAGCGGCTCGACGTGGGCGTGAAGCCCAAGCTCAGCAGCACGATCAACGATCTGCCAGTGCTCGTCGCGGTCGAGCGGGCCAGTGACGAGAAGATTCCCGCCAGCGTCTACGTAATTCAGCAGGGCGTGCCACGCAGTTTCGCTCAGTGCCTGGGGCGAAGGCAGAATCGCCAACTTCGGCGAGCCTAACTTCTCGATCTGATTCTCTGCAATCACATAAGACGGCAAGTGGACGTCATAGGCGAGCGCACGTATCGCGCGCCGCTGTGCTTCCAGTTGGAAATCCGCGATCACCGAGTACTGAGCAGCCTGCGAGGTAATGATCGCGATCGAAGGCTGTTGCGGATCCCGAAGATGCTCCTGCAGTGCCGGAGCGAATTGCGCAAACGCTCGCAGGATTGTGGCTTCCGGTTTCTCGGTATAGTCGGTGCGGACGGCGCCGATCGGAGTCTCGTTGCTTTCCGTCATGTCGGAATTCGTGTTCCAGAGCCATTCGATCGCGCCCGAACCCTGAATGAACGACGTGGCGATCTTCCGTTCGAGAAGCGCGGCCTCGCTCTCAGGGGTGCGGCGTGCGACTTCATCGATATTCAACTCCCGCTGCAGACCTGTTTCCTGAATCAGCATGGCCTCGCCCGGTTGCTTGGCCGCGAGTGAATCCCACAAGATGTAGTCGTTTTGCCACCACGAATGATTGGTCGTGAAATCGACAGACTTTCCCCAGAATGCTGGAGAGAGACGGTCTTGAATGCCGCCCTCGTCCTGCCCGACGGTCACGAGTTGTTGAGACCCGGCGGAGCGGATCGTGTCGTGCATGGTGCGCGCCCACTTGGCGAACGATTCCTGTGCGAACAGAAAATAGTCATTGAGCCGCAACGAATTGGTGCCGGTGTACATGCCTCGCGGAGAGAACTCCTGTTCGTTGGGGAGCGAAATCATTCCAGCTACAGATCCGGCCGGAACATTCCACAACGCGGCCAGTTTGGCGCGATCGGGATAGCGCTGGCTCAGCCAGTTGTTCCAGTCTGCAAGTTCGATGGAATCGCCGTTAGGGCGCGTCCTCCATAGATACTGCGAAAAGCTCGGCTCGTTAATGAGATCCCACGCGAGGAAGGGAACGTCGTGGAAGCGCGCGACCACGGACGAGATCAACGTCTGTTGTCTGCGAATGGCCGCGGGGTCGAGAAAAGCGTTCGTTCCTCCGAGAACGTCGGGCAGGAAGGCAAAGAAATTGAACTGCACCGGCAGCCCGTTCTTGCGGGCCGTCATGAGATACGCCTCGAGTGTGCGCAGCGTGCGCTCGTAGGGTTGACCGTTTTCGTCGCAGAACTTATCCCAGCCGGTCCACCAGCCGGTGCGGATCATGTTCAGCCCGGCGTCGTGAATCTGGCCGAGATCATGGTTCCACACGTACACATTCGGATGCTCGAAATAGAGGCGCTGCACTACGCTCGACATGTAGGTTGTGCCGACGACTGCCAACGGATGGCCATCGAGTTCGAAATAGTCGTGGTTGACGCCGAGGTGTGGGCCTGAGCGGAGGTACGATTCGTCGCGGATCCAGAAGCCGGAATGGTAGATCGCGCGGACCTTGTCGCCTTCGAGCAACTGAGCCTCGACGATTTGCAGCCCTTTTGTCTCTGGCGCGACGAACACGATTGGCTGGTCGGAAGGGACCACCCCCGTTACGACTGAGCGATTCGAGGGCTGGCCTTCGGGGAAAGAAGTTACGGTGACGGTCACTGGCGCTTTTGGAGTTGCCGTGGAGTGCCAGGAGACCTGCAACTCCACGGGTTCTCCGTGAACGTAGAGCGGCAACGCCGGCCTTACCGTGAATTCCTCAGCACCGTCCAGAGAGCGTTCCGCCAGAGCTTGGACCAGGTTGGCGTTGTCAAAGAAATCGTGCGAGAGGTCCGCATTCACCAGAATCCACCGGCCGCCGTCGAAGCCATTTCTGTAGTGGTCAACCTGAATGACCGGCGCCGACATCTTGCGGCCATTCTTCACGCCCCAGGCGACAGAGTCGAGATGAGCATCGATGGAGCCGGCGGCACCTCCGCGATGGTATAGGTCCACCGCGCTGAGTCGAATCACAGGGCTGAACGCGCGCTTCCAAGCAAACGGGCGAAGCTGCAAGGCCAGCTCGGGATTCGGCTGAAACTGCAGTCCTTCGAAGCCGGGGGTTTCCTGATACTGGTCGATCATCAGCGGACGGATGAAACGAACGCTGTAGTCGCGCAGATGCCATTCCCCACGATCGCGATAGGCGGCGCGAGTAAAGGGCATTCCTCCCAGGACGAGAAGATTGCCTCCCCGATCCAGAAACTGCTTGATTGCCGGCCAATCTTCTTCCGGAAAGGCAGAACCGTAGGGAAGGACGAAAAGGCGGATTGCGGGAGCGGCCAGAATCGTTGGCAGTTGGTCCGCGCTCGCCAACTGAGCCCCGGGCAACATTGCGGCCACCTGCTGAGCAGAAGGACCGGCGGAATCAGCCGCCGGAAACCCCGACTCGCTGAACACGACCGCGGCGGACCTGCCCGTTTGGGCAAGGAGTGCAACTTGGCTGACGAGGAAGAAGACGGAGGCGAAGATTACGATTTTGCGCATGAGTATGGCCTGATGGCGATGCTGGAAACGATTGCAGTCTCCGGCAAGGACGAGCCAAAGTCAAGCTAGAGAAACGATTTTCTAGGGCATGGATTCGATCCCCCCACGAATAAAATGCGCAAAAACGCGAGCTGGCGATGCTATGATGGCGCGTTCTCCAGTTCGCACACTCTTTGAAGGGTGGATACAGCACTCATGGCGATCGCGACCCCAGGCACTTCTACTACAGCTACGGCGCCCGGCACCGGACAAAGTTACGGTGCTCCTCTGGCCACGGTGACCACGCTTTTCTTCATGTGGGGATTCCTAACCTGCCTGAACGACATTCTGGTTCCACACCTGAAATCGATTTTCGACCTGAACTACCTCCAGTCTCAGCTGATTCAGTTCGCCTTTTTTGGCGCGTATTTTATTTTCTCTCTACCTTCCGCCAAACTCGTTGACTGGATCGGCTACCAGAAGTCGATGGTGGCGGGTCTGCTAACCATGGGTGTCGGGGCCTTCTTGTTCGTGCCAGCGGCTAGTGTTCCCTCGTATCCATTATTTCTGGGCGCGCTTATCGTTCTTGCGGCAGGGATCACTTGCCTGCAGGTGGCCGCGAATCCTTATGTCACCGTGTTGGGAAAGCCTGAGACTGCTTCGAGCCGGCTGAATCTGACGCAGGCGTTCAACTCACTCGGCACTACCTTGGCGCCTTATTTCGGCGGAGCGCTGATTCTGAGCGCAGCCCCAAAGGCTATTGAGGAAATACGAGCTATGGCACCCGATGCCCTGCAAGCCTATCGGTTGCATGAAGCCGCGTCAGTCAAGACGCCATATGTAGGCCTGGGCATCGCGCTGGTCGTACTGGCGGTCGCCATCGCCAGTTTCAAGTTGCCGACCATAGCACACGCCCAGCACAAAGTCGGCGAAAAAATAAACGACTCCATCTGGAAGCACCCGAGTTTGATTTTCGGGGCGATCGCCATTTTCGTCTATGTCGGCGGCGAAGTTTCCATCGGTAGTTTTCTGGTCAACTATTTCACTCAGCCTGAGATTGGCGGCCTGACGGCGAAAGTTGCAGCCAGCTTCGTCACCTTCTACTGGGGCGGCGCAATGGTCGGCCGCTTCATTGGATCAGCGCTCCTGCAAAAGGTGAGTACCCGAGGCCTGCTTGGGATTTGTGCCGTATGCGCGGCTACACTGGTCGCAATTTCTATGCTGACTAGCGGGCACTTCGCGATGTACAGCATCATCCTGGTTGGTTTCTTCAATTCAATCATGTTCCCCAGTATTTTCACTCTTGGTGTGGCGGAACTTGGTCCGCTCACGGGCGACGGCTCCGGAATCATGATCATGGCGATCGTTGGAGGTGCCATTATCCCGGTAGCGCAGGGCGCCATCGCCGATCGCATTGGCATTCATCACGCATTCTTCCTGCCGGTCGTGTGTTACCTGTACATCCTGTACTTTGCATTGAGCGGATCGAAGCCGAACAGCCAGCGTTACGCGAAGGCATAGCGGGCGCCCCGACGAAGGTGTGCGGTTATCACATGCGGTACCGAGGCGTTTTGGTAAGATGATTCGGAGATCTCACGAAATCATTGATTAAAACGATTTAATCGATCATGGTGCAAATCAAGAAACCTGGCCAAAAGCCAGCCGTGATTACACTCAAGGCCGTTGCCCAATATCTAGGACTTACTCCCGGCACGGTATCCGCGGTTCTCAACGATTCGCCCTCGGCGCGTTCCATACCGCAGGAGACCAAGAACCGAATCCACGCGGCCGCCAAGGAACTCAACTACCGGCCCAATTTCTTCGCCCGCACTCTCCGCAACAAGCGCACTTACACCATTGGAGTGATTGCGGAAGAGATTGGCGACTCCTACAGCTCACCGATCATCAGTGGCATTGAGCAGTATTTGAGGAAGCGCGATTATTTCTTTCTGACAGTCGTCCACCGGCACGATCCCGTGCTGCTGAGTCGATACTCGCAATTGCTGTCGGAGCGCGGGGTCGAGGGGATCATCACCGTGGATACAATCGTGCAGGAGACGCCCCTGCTGCCTACAGTCGCCGTGGCCGGCCACAAGAAGTTGAAGGGAGTCACCAATATTATCCTCGATCACGAACGGGCAGCGGTCTTGGCTCTGAACCACTTCAAGGATCTAGGTCACGTGCGCGTCGCGTTCATGAAAGGGAACCCTTTGAGCGCGGATTCGACGGACCGCTGGGATGCGATCTGCCGGGTCGCAGGGCAGATTGGGCTGAAGATGGATCCCGAGCTGATCGTGCAGATCGACACGGATGATCCGACGCCGATGTTGGGATATCCGTTTACCAAGCAGTTGCTGGCGCGCAATAAGCCCTTCACGGCGTTGTTCGCCTACAATGACATTTCTGCCATCGGCGCAATCAGAGCGCTACAAGAACAGGGGCTGCGCGTTCCGCAGGATGTCTCAGTGATGGGGTTCGATGACATTCCCGGAGCTGCCTTTCACACTCCGAGTCTGACTACGGTGCGGCAACCTTTGAACCGAATGGGCGAGGTGGCGGCTCAGAGCTTGCTGGAACGGATTGAAGGAAAGATAGAAGACTCGGAAATTGCGATTGAGCCTGATCTTGTTGTGCGGGAGTCCACTGCGAAGGCGCCCGGCTCTTCCTAAGCACACAAGGTTGCAACGACGGTTCGACGCGGTCCCGGCGCCGCAGTCCGATGATTTCATGCCCGCCTCCGAAACACCACGAGACTTAGCTTCCGCCAAAGCTCTCACACTCACGGCGTACGCTTCGTTCCTGCCGATCGGAATCGTGACCGTGCTTCTCGGCCCCATGCTGCCGACACTATCCGCGCGATGGTCGCTAAATTATTCCCAGGCAGGCGCGCTATTTAACGCCCAGTACCTGGCTTCAACTTTGGCCGTGGCGCTCTCGGGCGTGCTGGTTTCGCGCTGGGGGTATCGATTCGCGATGAAGGCTGGCCTTCTGTTTGTGACTGCGGGCCTCGCGCTGCTGCTGTCCGGTTCGAAGACATTGGGGATCATCTGCATCGCGGCGTATGGAGGAGGCCTCGGGCTTGCGGTTCCCGCGGCGAATCTCCTGGTGGCAGAAGTGAATCCCCGCCGGCGAAGCGCAACGTTGAACGTCCTCAACTTCTGCTGGAGCGCGGGCGCGGTGGCGTGCCCGTTTCTTGTGGCTGCCGCGGTAAAGCAACATCAACTGCCGCTTCTTCTGGGCCTGGTTGCGGGATGCATGCTTCTCGTGCTGGCCGGCATCGCGGTCATGCCCTCTTCCATTGTCGAACCCACTGTCGTCAAAGACGCAGGCGGCAGGAAGGCTCGCAGGATTGATTGGAGCCACCGCGCTTTGCCAGCTTTGGGGGCGCTGTTCTTTATCTATGTCGGCACGGAAAACGGGTTCGGGGGATGGGTCGCAACCTACGCGAAGAGCCTCGGGAAAATGACGCCGACGATGTCGCTGATGACTCCGTCAGTTTTTTATGCCGCGCTCACGCTTGGGAGATGGCTGGCGCCGTGGCTTTTGCGCATGATGGACGAGATCCGACTCGTCCAGGCTGGATTGCTGGTGGCCTGTATGGGAACGGGAGGGCTCGTGTTGTCGCACGGCCTGCGCGGGGTGGTGGCAAGTGCCAGCCTGGCCGGATTGGGGCTTTCCGGCGTCTATCCGATTACGATTTCGCTCTTGTCGCGGGAGTTCGGACCCGCCGCATCCAAGGTCGGGTCCGTGATGTTCACGCTCTCCAACCTGGGCGGAGGACTATTTCCGTGGCTGGTAGGTGTCTCGTCGAGTGAATTCGGCACGCTCAAGGCGGGGCTGGCCGTGCCTTTGATCGGGAGCGCGGCAATGTATGTACTGTACCTGCGGGATTGGAAACCCGAAGCCGCAGAACAATCTGCGTAGAAGAACCGGATCGGGGCCGTAACGCTTCGAACAATACTGCGCGGTTACGCGCGGACTAACCTTGCCGCCAGCCGTGAAAGGCGGACGAGCCGATACAACGGAAACAGCGGCCGCGGAAGACGGACCGCGTTCCATTCGCCCGGTCCGGGCGTAAGAATCAGCCGCTGCAGGAATCGGAATCTGTCTGCTTGCCTCTCCCGCAGTCGCAGCATCAGGCGAAAGTACGCCAATGACTCTGCATCGAATGCGTCTTCGCCGATGAGGTGAGGTTGAATCTCATCCACCATTGTCGGAGCCGCGGCGTCTTCAGAAAGACTCTCGTGTGCGGCTGCGGGAATCTGCGCTCTCAGCAGCCGGTTCGCCGCGAGCATCGTGACGCGCAGGATTCGCACAACTCCCAAGCCTTGTGCCTGAGAGCCAATCCAGTTCCAGTCCAGATCGGGGCGGTGCATCAGTTGCGCGATGTCGCAAAGCCAGACCAGCCGCCCCCACACGTGCTTGGCCGCGTGCACGGACAGAATCAGAAACAAATCCGCGGGCGATGGCGTTTTCATTGGCTGGCCGGCCACCGGGATTGTCACCGCCCGCTTGAATAGGCTCTGCATGTCGAAATCAACGGCATAAAACCGAGGCTGGATCGCCCACTGCAGCTCCAGAAGATTGGGTCCGGCTGTGCCGTCGAACACACATTCGTATCCCGATTTCAGATAAGCACGTTCCTCCGCGTCGGAAAAGGCCAGATGCGGCGTGTAGCCAAGTTCAGCCACCGCATCCCGAATGCGCGACAAGTCCCGCGGATGGATCAGCAGGTCGATGTCGCCAGACTGTCGCAGCGCAATGTCTCCGTAGATGACTTCCGCCAGGGCCACGCCTTTATAGGGCATGACTTCAATACCGCGTGCCGTCAAACTTTCAACGATTCGAATCAATTCCCGCGAAAGAAGTAGCGCTTTGTGCAAGTTCGTCTGATAACTCTGCTTCAGTGCGCGCATTTCCGCCGGAGGAACCGCTTCCTCCAGGCCCTGCAGAGCCTGATAGAGAAGCGGCTGAGTGCCGTGGCGCTCGGCAAGATCGAAAAGAGTTTTCCAGCGAACTGGCTGCTTCAGCAGCGGCCGGAGGCAGTTCAGTTTTTCGGGGCGCGGGATTGCGGAACAAGCGGCTAGTAGGAAAGACCACTCGCTGTCGAGTGTAGCGCTAGTCCCGGGCATGATTTCGGTTGGACTGACGGCGATTCCATCTTTACGCAGTAGCGCCGGCCATAGTCGGGAGTTCTCGAATCTGTACCAGATTCGCTCCATCGCGTTTCTTGGAAAGCATGTTGGCCGAAGGAACTCCGGTCCGCGCGAATGACTTCTCGCAGTCCTGCGACGAGGGTCC
>JADGNQ010000395.1 GCA_017883385.1 Candidatus Sulfotelmatobacter sp. | reverse complement strand
GCCGTCGCTTTCAGCTACCGCGAGAGCGGGGATTCCCTTGTTCAGCGGGACCTCAAATTTCTGAACCAGGTCGGCGTTCTTGTGCTCGTCGGGCCCGAGATCGACATGTACGACTTCATAATTAGCAACGAGAATGGGCGCCAGATCAGGCCGCTGGAAGGCCAGGTCGAGCACGTGGCAGTCAAAGCACCAGTTCGCGCCGAAGACGAGCAGCAACCGCTTGTGCTCTTTGGCGGCTCTCTCTTCCGCTTCCTTGATCTCGGCGTGCGCATCCACGTCAGCTGGATAAATATCCTTCTTCATGTCTGACGGCTGCTTCAAGCGCGGAGCGTCGGTTCTTTCTATCCCAACCAGCCGCCACTGCTCTCCTTGCTTAAGCCAGAACTGGTCGTCGGTCACGGTGACGGTTTGCCCGTTGGGCAGACCGGACTGGACTTCGGCGCGAAAGATAATTCCGGCTCTGTCAGGGCGAGTGATGAGGCGGACGAGCTCCACCTTCATGCCACGCGCCTTCAGACCCAGCCAGAAACTCATATCGGCGTCAGCATCGTGCTTCACGGCATTCACTCTGACTTCCGCGGCTGGATCGGTGCTGTACAGCGCCTTCAGTGCGGCGGAATCTCCGGCAACAACAGCGGCTTTCCATTGTTCGAATGGGGCGAAGGCCGCCGCATCCGCAGTCTGAGCCCAGCCGCAGGATGCCATAACTACCAGCACTGCTAACATTGCATGCTTCATTGCTCGATTCATCTTTGATTCCCTATCCCTTCGCAGTTCGTGTCACTCTTCGCGCAGATGGCGTCCCGTCAGCCGCACGAACACGTCTTCCAAGCTTGCCTGCCGCGTGGTCAGATGCTGCAATTCGCTTCCCTGCTTGCCGATTGCATCCAGCAGCGCGGGGATGGTGAGGTGCGGCTGCTTCACATTCAGGGCCACCATGCCATCGTCCTCGCGCAGAGATTCGACGCTGGGCAAGCCGCGCCAAGTCTGCAATGCCGCGCCATCGGAGTTGCCGCTCACGGAAAACTCCACCACGTGATGTCCGCCGAGGCGGTCAATCAAGTCCGCCGGCGAACCTTCAGCAATGATCTGCCCGTGGTCCACGATGGCCAGGCGATCGCACAGGCGTTCGGCTTCGTCCATGTAGTGAGTAGTGAGCAGTACAGTGCCGCCGTCGCGCTGAAATGCGCGGATAATGTCCCAGAGCTGGCGCCGACTCTGGGGATCGAGGCCGGTCGTGGGCTCATCGAGAAACAGGATCTTCGGATTGCACACCAGCGCCGTCGCTACCGCCAGCCGCTGGCGCTGGCCGCCGGAAAGCTTGCCTACCCATGAGTCCGCCTTCTCGGTGAGCTCCAGTTGCTCAAGCACTTCCTGCGACGAGCGCGGTTCGCGGTAGAAGCTGGCGAACAGTTCAATAGTCTCGCGAACGGTAAGTTTTTCCGACAGGCGCGTCTCCTGCAGCGAGATGCCCAACCACTCGCGCATTTCGCGTTCATTCTCACGCCAGGAGTGCCCCAGGATCGTCACCTCTCCGGAGGTGGGCGCGAGCAGGCCTTCCAGGATTTCGATGGTCGTAGTCTTCCCCGCCCCATTCGGCCCCAGCAGGCCGAAGCACTCGCCGGCCTGGATCTCGAGGTTCAGACCGCGCACGGCTTCGACCTTGCCGTCATAGGTCTTGCGCAGGTCGCGGCATTGGATGGCGGCGGGCACAAAGGCATTCTAACGTACAAGGCGGATGGTCTAGGACTTCGATCTCCCGAGCACAACGAACACAGTGGGCAGCGCTTGACCCAGGCTTTTGACCTTTCGACATGCAAACAACGTCTCGATTTTGGCGCTCATTGGAACAGCATTACGCATCAGGTCGGATCACGGGAGCCTCAGGTCGGCAACAGAGACCATACCGCTGCCAGAGCCGAAACCACGGGCTGTGCGCGAGCATTTCGTCGTGCCTTCGATTCGCAGCCGCGAGGTCGTTCCTGCTCGGCGGCCTGTTGTCCGGCGCTGCGAAGATGCGCTCAAGGCGCTCGATTTCGGCAATGGTCTGCTCGGCGTCCATCCGTCCCAATATCCGACATGAGCGTGGCAACCGTCAAACGGAGCGGCTTCTGCGCTTTTCCACAGTGGCCCGTTGGAGCCATTCCCCCGGTGAGCATCGGAGCATACGCTGGTTGTGAGCAGCTTTCGGGGGAGGGCTGATCAAACTAAAGCGCCCCATGACTCGATTGAGTCTGGGGCGCTTTCGTTTGCAGATTTCACATCCGAACAATCTCTACTTTTCAATATTGGCTTCTGAGAAAAAAGCTAACGCTGCGGAAGAATCCCCCATTCTCCCGGTTCACCGAGTTGAGTGCGACTGGCCGATTCGCTGCGCAATCAGGCAGAGCAGGGCTAGGCAGCAGGGCGGCTCACGTACTGTTCGTTACTAGTTGTGCCCTTCGGCAGGACTGAAGCGTGCCTTATGCTGCTGGTGTGGTTCGCACAGACGAAGTCCTCACGTCCATGTTCGTTGACTTCCAAATAGTCTGCAATGCTTTCGCAGTTCGCACTATTACAGAGAATCAGTCGATCCGGTGGATGGTCGAGGCGAAAGTATTCCATGAAATCCTCCAGTCAATATTGGGCTGATCTACCTCGGGTTCACGTTCTTCGCCGCTGAAAGAGAGAGCAAGGATGCTCACTCCATCTAGTCCCTGCATGTGGGTGCCCCTCTGCTCTAACCGCGCAACTTGTTGCTTCGATACGGCGAGGGAGAGGCTTAGACGCAGACGACTTGGGCTCCGTCGTGTACTTTTGGTGGAAAACGAGCACAAACCACAACTGACACCACGGAGTGACGGTCACAGCGGATTTGGGCACGCGAAGTTCATTAAATGGTCGATCATTGGCGGCGGGAGCTTCACTTGATCCAAATTGACCTGTAAGTGCTTCGGTTTCCTGAGACCATGGGTGTGACCTGCCCCCAATTTTCGTTCACGTAAGAATACGACAAGTTTCAGTTACTCCCTCTCCGGTTTGAGCCGGGATGGGGGAGCGCGAGGGGCAAGGGAC
>JADGNQ010000185.1 GCA_017883385.1 Candidatus Sulfotelmatobacter sp. | reverse complement strand
TAGATAGTGAACTAGATTGTCGGTTCATTTCATCAGTATCATTCCGAGACAAGGAAAACACAGGCACTAAACTGGAGCCCATAATAATGGAGGGCGATCGCAGCCCCCAGTTCTGGTCCTCGAGAAACGGGCTTCGAGGACATCGAGGCACTGACGGTGCTCATCAGAATCATTCTTCCGCGAAGCCGCCTTCTCGAGCCGAATGGATCTCCGGTGAATTGCGACTTTCTTGACGGCAATCGCCGCAGACTGTGGGATCGGGAGATGACTTCTTTGTCTCCAGGTCAAATGGGCGTCGAACCGCTGCAGCAGCACGTCATGCGCGACGGTTAGTGCGGTCGGGTTCTTGGATTTGATGGAAGTTTTCAACTGATTGAGTGCATCGAACAGGCCAAAAGGATCGGAGGCGAGAGTGGCGCCGGAATCTTTCTTGACCGCGCGTCTCAAATCCTTGAAGTGATCCTCGGAAAATCACGGTAGTGGTCGAACTCGGTGATCTTGTGATCCTTCGCGTGCTCAACCGTCTCCTCGATGGCTTCTTTGACTTCCTCGTCGTGAGTAATGGACCAAAGGCGAGTGAGGACGTCAATCTGCGACTGCAGACGGTCGACGATAACGGCCGGCAGGTTCTCTCGCCGGAACGCGATCGCAAACCCGTTCACTGTCGATCCGGGGTTCACTTGGTTAAAACGAAAAATCACAGGGTCTGCATTGGGCGAGGAAATGTCTCCAAACTTGAGTTCGAGCCAGCGGTCTTCACCCGGCGCCATGTCCTTGAGGACAACGCTGCCTGAGCTGGCTAGAGGTACCGCCGCCCGCGCCAACGATTTTGAGCGAACCTCCGGATACGAACGGCAGCGTACTCGGATCGATGCTGTATGCGAGGTCGATGTTCTGTTCGCAGCCACCGGAGCCCCAAAATTTAGATGATGATGCGACAATGCGTGACTAATGCGTGACTTTACCGTCCGATTCCCGCCGACGGTGCCCTGTTGTTGAGATAGCGCATGCCGACTACGGCGTGACCGTGAAATTGGTTGCGCTGGTTGCCGTGCCTCCGGCGGTGGTAACCGCGATGGGTCCGGTGGCTGCGCCCGCGGGCACGAGGGCACCCAGCTGTGTGTCGCTGATGACCTGAAAACTGGTCGCGGCGACGCCCTTAAACGTCACCTTCGTGGCACCCGTGAAGCTGTTTCCGGAGATCGAGACCGATGTTCCCACCGGCCCGCTGGGCGGGCTGAAGCTGGCGACGGAGGGCACGACGGCAAAGGCTGCCGGGCTGGCCGCGGTGCCGCCAGGAGTGGTGACGCCAATCTTCGCACCGGTTTTTGCTCCGGCGGGTACTGTTGCGGTGATCTGGTCGTCGGAGTCGACAGTGAAGGTGGCGGCCTTGCCGCCGATTGAGACTCTCGTCGCTTGAGTCAAGCTGACTCCGGCGATGGTTAGCGAAGCGCCCACTTTAACGCTGGCGGGATTAACACTCGTGATTTGCGGCGTGACCAGAAACTTCCGGTCGCTCTTGTAGGAGGTAGTGAAGGTCGTAACCGTTACGAACCCGGTGGTCGCTCCGTCAGGAACGGTAGCGGTCATATACTTGTCGGACACGTTAGTAAAGGCGGCAGGCATTCCATTGAACGACACTTGGGTTGTGCCCGTGAACCCTTGTCCAATCATCTCAACGGTCTTGCCTACCCGGCCACTCCAGGTCACGAGGTGAACCAACGGTTTTAGGCCCACGTTTAGGCTGTAGAAGACGGCTCCGCCCAGCGAGTTGCCGTTCGTATTGCCGTAGAAGTTCCCGTTGGTGTCGAGCACCAGGGGAGTCGCCGGGAAATAGCCATTGCATGAGGGATCGCAGAAATTGTAGAGAACGGTCTCCGTGCCAGAAGGGGTAATCTTGAAGAGCGTTCCGTCATTCTTGGTTCCTCCTGCCGCGGTCGTTCCGTAAAAATTACCGTCCGTTCCTAGCGTCAGGCCCGCCCACGGAAGTTGTCCGTCAAACGAAGGAGACTTAAAGAGGAAGCTGTGGATCATCGTAAGAATCCCGGACGGAGTGATCTTGAAGACCGATCCGTTATTGTTGGAGCCACCCTGGTAGGTTGTTCCATAGAAACTGCCATCATTACCCTGGACCAACATTCCCTTAGGATAGGTTCCGTCGCTGGGATAGCCAGTAAAGTTGTGGAGCACGGTGATCTTACCGGCGGCAGTCATCTTGTAGACCACGCCCAATGCCTTGCTGCCACCGAGGACCGCCGTGCCGTAGAAATTGCCGTCGGTCCCTTGCGTGGGAAGAGTGGGGTAGGCACCATCGGTGTAAGTGAAGTCGTGAAGAACAGTGAACACACCTGATGCAGAAATCTTAAAGAACGCACCGTATTGGGTGTTGTACTGCCCGAGGGAAACTCCGTAGGTGTTGCCGTCCTGCCCCTGGAGAGTCGCGAAAACGGGGACGCTGTCGTCGGTGCCATTGACGAAGCTATGCTGCGTGGCCAACGTTCCGCCAGAGGAGATCTTGAACACGGTTCCTGCATTGCCAGAGCCGCCGCCTTGGGTAGTACCGTGGAGATTTCCGTCGAAGCCGAGGGTCACTCCACCCATGGGATAGGCGCCATCAGTGCACGAGGTAAGCGGGCAGAAATCGTAGATGCTCGTCCACGTCCCTCCGGTCGTGATCTTGAACACCGATCCCACGTTCTTAGCGCCAGCGTTGGAGATGGTGTCGTAAAGGTTGCCGTCGCGGCCTTGCGACATTACTTGCGGGAACGCGATGCCACTGGTAGCGCCAGAACCGATTGGGTAGGTGTGCAGTACGGTATAAGTTTGGGCGCTAGCGGTGGTGACGGCGAGTAATAGCGCCAACCCGATCAGCGAGAGTACGGTGCAACGTTGCTTCATAAGAATTCTCCTCAAAGCACTGGATTCCCCAAAATCTGCGTGCTCGGCGGACCGGTTCGTGGCACAATGTTTCCGCTTACCGGGGCCGTTAGGCGGACAGTCTGCACGATCCCCCGCTGTATGTCCTGACGGAATTCTCAAGAACTCTAAAGCTTGGCTAACTCTATGAATTACAAAGGAACTGCAGGAGAAACTGCAGAGACTTCCGGCCGCCTGTGGCGTTTTGCTGACTACGAATTCGATGAACTGGGGCGGCAGTTGCGGCTGAAGGGCCGGCCGATCGATCTAGAATCGAAGCCCCTAGACCTGCTGCTGCAACTTCTTCTCCATGCCGGCGAGGTCGTGACCAAGGAGGAGTTGCTGGAGTCTGTTTGGCCGGACGTGATGGTGGTAGATGGTTCGTTGGCGACGGCCGTCTCGAAGCTGCGCAAGGCCATGGGGGACGAAGAGCATCCGGTGATTGTTACGGTCCCTCGAGTGGGCTATCGACTAGCGGTGCCGGTTTACTGCAACACGGTTGCGGCGGCAGCCGGACCCGAGCTTGGATTCAAAGCTGGTGACGCGGTTCCAGGACGAGAACAATGGCGACTCTCTCGCCCCATGGACATCTCCGGATCGAGCGAAGTCTGGCTGGCCGAAAACCCCAAGACTCACGAACAGCGTGTGTTTAAGTTCGCCTCTGACGGGTCTCGTCTGAAGGGTCTCAAGCGCGAGATTACGGTCTCGCGTTTTTTGCGGGAATCCTTGGGGGACCGGCCAGAGTTTGTCCGCATCCTGGAATGGAATTTCGAGGCGTCTCCCTTTTTTCTCGAGAGCGAGTACGCCGGCTTGAACCTGGCGGAATGGGCCGAAGGGCAGGGTGGCCTCTCCCAGATTTCCTACGAGACTCGCCTCCAATTGCTGGTTGACGTTGCCAAGGCCGTAGGCGCTGCACATGACATTGGTGTGCTGCATAAGGACCTGAAGCCAGGCAACGTCCTGGTGGTGCCGGGAAGAAATGCCGGGTGGCAGATCAAAATCGCGGACTTTGGTAGCGCGTCATTATTCGATCCGTCGCGACTTCAGGCCTTGGGAATCACCAACCTCGGGTTTACTCAGACGACCTCCCTGGAGATGCAAGCAATGACCGGCACCCTGATGTATTTAGCACCCGAAGTTCTGGCCGGCCAATCTCCCAGCGCCAGTGCTGATGTTTATGCTCTTGGCGTCATGCTCTACCAGTTGACGGTTGGCGACTTCCGCAAGCCGCTTGCGCCGGGCTGGGAAGCGGAGATTCAAGATCCGTTGCTCCGCGAAGATATCGCAGATGCAGCATGCGGCGATCCTGCCAAGAGGCTCACCAGCGCCGCGGAACTCGTCGAGCGTCAACTCACGTTGGAGCAACGCCGCGTCAAGCGCAACGAATTGGAAGCGGCAAACCTGCGAGCCCAGATTGCCGAGCGCAAGTTAGCCGAGACCCGCGCACGCAGGCCCTGGGTTGTGTTCGCGGTTGTCGCATTGGCGGCCGGTTTGGGAGTCAGCGTTGTCCTTTACCGGAGAGCTTCCCGCGAACGCGACAACGCCAACCGGCAGACCGCCATTGCAGGTTCCATCAATCGGTTTCTCTCTGACGATTTATTGGGGCGCAGCAATCCATTCGTAAGCGGCAAATCCAGCGAGTCGCTGATGGACGCAATCCAGTTGGCATCGCCGAACATCGACCGGAAGTTCCACGATGAACCGCTGGTGGCTGCGCGGCTCCACGAAACAATTGGTCGAGCTCTCGATAACCGGACGGACTACGCCGATGCCCGGCCGCAATATGACCGCGCCGCAACCCTTTTCAGGCAAGTGGATGGTGAACTTTCACAAGACGCAATCATTGTTCAACTCCAACGAACCACCTTGGAGGCACGGAGCTACGAGAGTGGCTCGCTACCATTAGCCAAGTCCATCCTCGAACAACAGAAGGCGCTGATTGCAAGAGTTCCACACCTACGACCGGACCTGCCGGTCTGGCTATCCTCTGCGCAGGGAATGATCGCTCTGATTGAGAACAACGCCAAGTTCGCGGCTGAGAACTTCCGGGCGGCGGTGGACCGGGCTGAAGTTCTTCCCGAGTTCGACGAGAGCGCGCGCCTGACCTTCAAGCAAAGGCTGGGGTTTTCATACATCCGCCTGGGTGAGGGAGCCAAGGCGGAGCAGACATTCCACGAGCTCATCGTTGCCTTTACGCGGGTAGCAGGGGCGGACAGTCCTCATGTGTTGCGAGTGCGCCTGAATCTGGCACAGGCCTTCATGATTCAGAACAAGCGTGCGGAAGCGGTTCAGGAGGCAACAGCCATTTATCCGGAGTTTGTGTCCCGTCTGGGTCCGGAACACGAGCTCACCATGCAATTGTTGGCCACGCGAGCACAGTCGGAAGGCGGCCTTGGGCTCTGGGACGATGCCATCCGCGACGACTTGACGATCCACGAACTCGCCGTCCGCAAGCAAGGTCCGCTTTCGTTCTTCGCAGTGGCGACTCTATCAGATGCTGCTCTCGCCCAATGTCGCGCAGGGCGCTATCGCGAGGGTGAACCCAATGCGCGCAATGCCTATGAGTCATCGGCGAAAGCATTTGGACCGCGCGCTGGACTCACCGGCGGCGTCGCAGACACTCTGGCCGGTTGCCTGATCGGTTTGGGCAAACTGGACGAAGCCAGTACTCTTTTGCAGCAGATCGACCGGCCAGCGGTGGCGCAGCTCACCGGCGATGCCGATTGGGGTGCGGGCGTAACCTTGGAGCAGGCTGAGATCGCTTATCGCCATCACGACTACGACGCAGCTCGCGGTTACGTTCGGACCGTCGCCCCTGTGTTTACTCGCAAAGACGCTGAGCCATATCAGAAGCGGGCATTTGAATCTCTGAAAGCTGCGCTAGACCAGCCTTCGCCGCGAAACTGAGCAGTTCTGACGGCACTACGGCGCGATTGGATCGGATTCCATTCTTTGGCAGATCGAGAACTCAACCCGAGCTTGCCGAGATTCCAGTGCCTGCTCTCCGATGCTTGTCAAATGCTACGGATCGTGCCCGGACATACAGGCTAACTGGAAGTAACTGTTGTAATCAGATGGGATGAGTATGACACGGCGTTAACACGCCACAAGGACGGATGAAAACGGGTACGTCCTCCACATAGACTCGTTTCCAGCCGTGCGCGCAAGAGGTCGTCAGCCTTATTGGCGCGAATAGGATGAGTAATATGGATTCCATAACAATGTCGGCTCCCAGTCCCGGATAGACTTTGGTGGTGCCAACCAACCAGGGCCGGGGAGAAAGGAGCCGAACATGAGGATTATAGGTTGTGACTACCATCCGGGCTTCCAACAAATTGCGTTTGTGGATACCGAAACTGGCGAATGCGGGGAACGGCGAGTGCAACACCGCGAGGAAGCGGAGAAGTTCTACCGGGATCTCGCGGCCCAGGGAATGAAGGTGCGCGTGGGGATGGAAGCCAGTGGGCATGCACGCTGGTTTGAGCGGCTGCTGGCGGAGTTGCAGTTCGAGTTGTGGATCGGAGACGCCGCCGTGATCCGCACCAAGCGAGTGCGCAAGCAGACTGCCGACATTGTTAGAGAGGCGATTTTTCAACAATCGAGCCAGATCTAGCTTCGGTAGCAGTTGACTTCTCTTTGTAACGGGTCTGGATTCATGCGTTTAGCAGTTGAGCTATTATTTACCTGCCGTGCATTGCCAACGGCGAGAAGGCTGTACTAGAAGTGGGGGACTGCAAAGCGTCTCGTCTTAACAATTGAGACGCTTTATGAGGGGGATCCCCATGCCTTCCCGTACTTACTCTCTGTCTCTCGCCGCCCTGCTGGCTCTCTTTTTCCTTCCAGGCTGCGGCAACAACACTCTAAACCCCTTCTGCGGTAGTGCCAGGCCCGCGCCGCTTATAGGTTCACTCTCACCAAGCACAATAACTTTCGCGGAGGTGCAGCAGGGCGACACGCTGATCGTGAACGGTAGCCACTTTGTTGCCGCATCGCAGGTGGTCATCAACACCACGCCTCTGAGCGCCACCGTCGTCAGCGATCAGCAGTTGAAAGTAACGCTTTCGAGCGACGTGATCTCCGGTCCTGGAACAGTGAAGGTGAGCGTGCTTACTCCCAGTGGGAACTCCGGCGACGTGGGTTGCACCAGCGGAGGGACCAGCAGTGTACTCGTATTAACCGTCAACTAAGCTCTGGCCAGGAAAGAAGACCACTCTGTCAGAAACCGGTGTGCCCCGCAACTAGCAGAGGAGTTGCGCGGCTTGCGGGGCTGCCAGTCTGGCCGGGAACCCGCAATGCTATTTATCGAGACTCTCGACAACGCTGCTTTCCCGGTTAGGTGGGCATGAGGCGCAACTTTCTGGTGCCGGTCTTCTCACTCGGATTCTTGACTGTTCTTTCCGGCGCGCAGGTGGACGTTTCTCCTGGAGTGGCGCGCATAAGCCTGATCCAGGGCGACGTTGCGACACAGCGCGGCGACACGGGGGACTGGGCAGCGGCGGCTATAAACCAGCCCCTGGTCGGTGGCGACAGGATCTCGACTGGAGACAATTCCAAGGTCGAACTGCAACTCGACCACGCGAACATCCTTCGTCTCGGTAACAATTCGCAGGCAAAGATCGCTACCGTTGAGCGGGTGCAAAACCAGCGGGCTCAGATTCAGGTTCAGATCGGGCAGGGGCTTGCATACTACACGATTCTCAAGGATTCCGAGGCCGAGGTCGAGATCGACACGCCGAATGCGGCCATCCGGCCGACGTCCAAAGACGGCGTTTACCGCATCGAGGTGACCGGTTTTAAGACGCAAGTAATCGTGCGCGCGGGAGCGGTCGACATGGCCACGCCTCAAGAGAGTGCTCGCGTGGAGATGGGACAAGGCGCGACCGTACGTGGCACAACCCACGAGGCGGGAAACGTGCTGGGTGGCGCGCCCGCAGTGGACAGCTGGGATTCCTGGAATATTGAGCGCGACGGAGTGATCCGCAACGCTCAATCGTGGAACTATACGAATCGCTACTACGTGGGGAGCGAAGATCTCGATGTTTACGGACACTGGGTCAACGTGCCGGACTACGGGCGGGTGTGGTCACCGACAGTAGGCGGGGGCTGGTCTCCTTATCGCGCCGGTCGCTGGGTCTGGGAGCCGTACTGGGGCTGGACGTGGGTTTCGCATGAACCCTGGGGCTGGACGCCCTATCACTA
>JADGNQ010000052.1 GCA_017883385.1 Candidatus Sulfotelmatobacter sp. | reverse complement strand
TCTGCCGGCTACCACTTAGTCGAACGGAGACAAGAAAACCGGTGACGGCATGCTCGCAGATGAAAAGCTGTTCTTTTGAGGGACTTTTTCAACACCCACAGGCCATAGCGCTCATTGACGCGAGGCCGCGGCGAACCGACGGCTGATCCCTGACAGCCTTCTCTGTTATAGTTCGGTCAAGCTCGGCGGTTTGCCTGCACCACGCGCCGGTCTTCCGAATCGCATGGAACTGACCTCGCCCACGGAGTTCGCTAAGGAGAAAGTCCAGGCGGTTCAGGAATACACCCTGCTGGCCGTACAATCCGTAGCCAATCTCTTCCGCAAGCCTCTGTATTTCGGAGATATGGTCCAACAGGCTGACGGGATTGGGGTGGGATCTCTCCCTATCGTGGTGCTGACCGGCTTCTTTACCGGAGGCGTCCTCGCCTTGCAGACCGCCAACACCCTGCAGCGCTTCGGCTCCATCACCCTGATCGGCCAACTTGTTTCCACATCCATGGTGCGCGAACTGGGCCCGGTGCTCACCGGCCTTATGGTTGCTGGGCGCAATTCTTCCGGCATGGCGAGCGAACTGGGCTCCATGGTGGTGACGGAACAGATCGACGCCATGCGGGCGCTCGGCACCGATCCCATTAAGAAGCTGGTAACCCCGCGCGTCACCGCGACCGTGTTCATGCTGTTCTTCCTCAGCATCATCTCGGATCTGGTAGGACTGGCCGGCGGGCTCATGGTGGCCAAGCTGTTTCTGAGCCTGGACGCGCGCCAGTACTGGAGCAATGCCTGGCAGGTCCTGGTGTTTCAGGACGTATTCATGGGATTGCTGAAACCAACCTTGTTCGGCTTCATCATCGCGACGGTCGGCTGCTACTACGGGATGACCGCGCGTGGTGGCACGCAGGGCGTAGGCCGGGCGACAACCCAGGCCGTGGTCGCAGCCTCTGTGCTTATCCTGGTTACCGATTTCTTTGTTACGAAACTGTTGATCTCCGTGTTGTCTTACAAGTAATCGCATGTCCACGCCTACCCTGCCCATCGACCGCGCCGCCCAAGCAACGCAGCGGCCGTCCAGGTCCGCTATCTCGTTCGAAGATGTGCATCTTGCATTTGAAGAGAATCAAGTTTTGCGCGGCGTTTCGTTCCGGCTTCCCTTCGGAGAAACAAAGGCCCTGTTTGGCGTGGCCGGAGCTGGCAAGAGCAGCATCCTGAAGCTCGCGCTTGGTCTGATGCAGCCGGACTCGGGACGCATCACCGTACTGGGCAATGAAGTCACCCAGATGCGCGAGCAGGATCTTTTCCCGCTGCGTGGCCGGCTCGGCATGGTTTTCCAAGAGAGCGCGCTGTTCGACTCGCTGACCGTGCGCGAAAATGTCGCCTACCGGCTCATGGAGCAGCACGGCATTTACGACGACGACATCGACCGGCGTGTGCGAGAGGCATTGCGCTTTGTCGAACTGGAACACACCCTCGACCTGTTCCCGTCCGAACTCTCAGGAGGCATGCGCCGCCGCGTGGCCATCGCTCGCGCCATTATTACCCAACCGGAATTGTTGCTCTATGATTCGCCGACCGGCGGCCTCGACCCGGTCACATCCAATACCATCGTGGAATTGATCGTGAAACAGCGTGACGTCTACAAGACCAGTTCCCTGCTTGTCTCGCACCGCCTGCAAGACGCTTTCACCATGGCCACGCATCAATTCGACAAGCAAACCAATCAACTGCGAGCCTTGCCGCGCGGGCAGTACTGCGACGTTCCCATGAGTTTCCTGATCTTGCGCGACGGCAAAGTGATCTTCGACGGCGACGTCCGCGAACTGGCCCACTCTCGCGATGAATACATCCGGGAATATATTTCGTAGGAATTGGACAATTGAGCAATTGAAGCTGCTATTCCTGTGCTCAAATAACCCGATTATCCACTTGCTCCATACGCATTCCTCACTTTCCCGCCATCGCCTTCTCCACATCCACCGCCTTTGACGGCAGAGCGGCGCTCAGGTTTATCAGCTTGCCGTCGGCGTCGACGTAAAAGTCGTCTTCGATGCGCACCCCGATGTTCTCTTCGGGAATATAGATTCCAGGCTCAATCGTGAAAGCCATACCGGGGCCAAGTGGAACCTTGTAGTCGTTCGGATCGTGCACGTTCAGCCCAATGTAGTGACTCAACCCATGGATGAAATACTGATCGAGCGGCTGCCCATGCAAATCCTTGCCATGCGATTTGATGTAGTCCTTGGCGACCTTGTAGAGTGACGTCTCGGAATCACCGTTCAAAGTGGACTTGCCCGATTGAAACGCGGCAATCGCGGCCTCTTGAGCGCCCAGCACGATGTCGTAGATCTCGCGTTGCCGCGCGGTGAAGTGGCCGCTTACCGGCAGGGTGCGCGTGATGTCGGCCGCGTACATCGAATACTCACCCGCCGCGTCGATTACCACTACATCACCCGCCTTCATCGAGTTGGAATCATCGGAGTAATGCAACACAGTCGAGTAGTATCCGGAACCGACGATCGGAGCGTAAGCCGGCCGCTCGCAGCCGCGCTTGCCCCATTCATATTGCAGAAGAGCGGAAATCTCGCGCTCCGTCACATTGGGCTTCACCGCCTTGAAAGCCGAAAAATGCGCCGCCACCGAGGCGTCCACCGCCTTGCGGATCAAACTCATCTCTCCGGTATCTTTGACGGTCCGCAGCGCAGACAGCGCGGGCTTCACGTCCTGGAAAGATAAGAACGAATTGGTGCGTTTCAGGAAAGCGAGTGGTTCTGTACTCGCTGATGTTTCGCCATGGGCGGCCACTTCCGTATAGATCACGGGGCGGAAGCCGGAGATCAACTTCGTCACCTCGTCCGGCAACTTGCCCATCTCTTCGACGCGATCAAAGCCGGTAATCTTCGCTGCATCGGGATTCTCCGCACCCAGCTTAGGGCCGGTCCATTTCTCTTGAACGCGGTTTCGGGGCGGAAGAAACAATATTTCCGTGTAGGGATGGGCGGGAGCCTCCCCTTTTGCCTCGACGGCCGGAGCGATCACCAGTGCGGAACCGGGTTCGCTGATTCCCGACAGATAGTAATAGTTGTCATCCTGGCGAAATCCATACAGATCGTTCGGGCCTTCACTTTCCACGCCAGCGAACAGCACGACAACGCCAGCCTTTTTGGCCAGCGCTTCGCGGCGCGCGTGGTAGTCAGTGGCGGACTGCCGTTCGAGAGCGGCTCCTACGGAACAGGCATACGCCAGGATCAAAAGAGAAAACAGCAGGTTCCGCATCGAGGCTCCATCTTGGTGAGTTGGGTTGTACGAAAAGCGTCCAGCCTTTACTTCCCTGCGGAACTCAGGCTCTTCCCTGCCTGCACGAAGGCGTCGACGTTGCTCTTATCAATCAGGGCCGAGCCGGTATCCACAAAGCTCGGGATCGGCGCAAAGCTATCTTTCGACCAATCCTTGTCCAACGACGAAGGCTTATGGTGATACAGATTGTCGAGCATCTGCATGCCGACGAAAGCCATGCTGTAGGGCTTCTGTGCGATGGTAGCCGCGATTACGCCCTTCTGAATCAAATCCAGCGTTTCCTGGTCAGTGTCCATCGCCATTACCACTTTCCCAGTCACATGGTAGCTGTTCAACACGCCGGCGACTTCCTTGCCCGATTGCGCTTCCAGACAAACGAATGCATCGACCTTGTCGCGCTCCTTGCCAACAATCTGCGTCGTCGTGTCGAATGCGATGCGGGGATCGCCTTGAATGTCGACCACCCGAGTGATCTTGATGCCGGGCGTCGGAGCCAGAGCCTCTTTGTAGCCGCGCAGGCGCTCCTGCAGGTTCGACTGGTCCGGCATGGTAAAGACGACAACGTTGCCCTTGCCCTTGAGTTCCTGGGCCAACCGCTGGCCGCCGGCGAAACCCGCCTGATAGTTGTTGGTGCTGATGAAAAACAGGCGCTTGCTCGCGGGTGCATCCGAGTCGATCGTGATGACGGGGATGCCCGCAGCCACAGCCTTGTCGATGCTGTCTTTGAGCAGTGCGGGATCGGTCACGGCCAGCAGGATGCCAGTCGCCTTCTTCTGCACCGCCTGATCCAACGCATCCCGTTCCGCCTTGGGGTCGTAGTTCTGCGGCCCGTCGAACTCGGAGCGCACCTTAAACTGCGCGGCAGCGTTGGCGAAACCCGCTCCTGCTGTTTTCCAGTAAGGAACCTGAAGATTCGCCGAAACGAGAACATAAGACTCGTCGGAATCGTGGGCGGCGCCGCAGCTGAGAAGGAATACCACGGAAACCGCGAGAGCAGCAGAGTGGAACGTCCTACGCGAGAGGAACATGGCATCCTCCTTCGAACAACTCCATCCGGACGATTGTTCTCCGTCCCGGATGCTAGCCTTCAGCGACTGGATTGTAAACGAGAGATCAAGCGAAGGCCAGCGAGTCAGCGCAGGACTTTGTCGAGAAGCCCTGCAATCACAGCCTCGTCGACCTCACCGGAGGAATTGTGGAGCACAGATCCCGTCCCGTCGAGCACTACGACGTGGGGAATGTAGCCCTTGTAATACTTCTTCTGCAGTTGCTGCTGCGCCGGCGTGAGCGAATGGTCGAGGTTGACTACCACAAATTGCACCCGCCCTTTGTATTTCTCGTAGAGACTGACCGTGCGGCGCACCTGTCGCTTGGAGTTGTAGCCCGGAAGCGTGTCTTGTCTAGCTACTATTGAAGGACGCACCCCGCTTCCTCTCCCACGTTCCGCGATCAGCAAAGCCTAACTCGGCAGTAGGTCACCATACTCCACGGTGATCCAACACATTGCCTTCCTAGCCGCTTGGATGTACATTATGCAGTCGCTGCAGGTTAGCCGAGTTCGCCAGATGGCTGCACAGGGCCTGGGTGCGGGCTTTCCCCGTGTCTTCTGCGAGCTCTTCAAAGGGGAGTATCTATCGTGCCTCTCTACCGACGTTTGCTGATTCACTTTTCCGTGTTCGTGCCTGCTCTGATCCTGGTGTCTGCCGCCTATGCTGGTGTCAAGTTCCAACCCGTCTCGCCCGAAGAGCTGAAGATGACGAGCGAACCGCAGGCACCGGGAGCGCCAGCCGTTCTTCTCTACCGCGAAGTCAATCGGGATGATTATGGCAGAACCTCCCACGGCGGTCTTGGGATTCTTGGGGGGCAGTCGGGTGACACTCGATACGAGGAGAACTACTACCGCATCAAGATTCTGACCGAAGAAGGACGCAGGTACGCAAACGTCGACATTGAGTTCAATAAAGACTTTGAGGACGTATCCAGTGTCGTGGCCCGGACAATTCGGCCTGATGGGTCCATCGTGAATTTCGATGGCAAGGTCTTCGAAAAGACCATCGTGAAGAGGAAAGGACTGCAGTATCTGGCGAAAACCTTCGTTCTGCCCGATGTTCAGGTCGGCAGCATCATCGAGTATTACTACACCTTGAACTTCAAAGAAGGCTACATCTTCAGTTCGGAGTGGATCCTCAGTGACGAACTTTTTACCAGGCGGGCCAGTTTTACTCTGAGACCCTTCACCAGCGACTATGGAGGGCTGGGTTTTCGGTGGAACGAACACCTGCCCCCAGGTAACCCTTCACCTAAACAGGGCCCGGATGGCATCGTGCGGTTGGAAGTAGCCAATATCGCCGCTTTTCAGGCTGAGGACTACATGCCGCCGGAGAATGAACTGAAGGCGCGCGTGGACTTTATTTACAGTCGCGATCCATTTGAAATGGATGTGGCCAAATTCTGGAAGAAGGTGGGCAAGAAAAGGAACGACGAACTGGAGACCTTCATCAACAAGCGGGGCGCGATGGAGCAGGCTATCTCACAGATCGTTTCACCAACCGACTCACCTGACGTGAAGCTGCACAAGATCTATGCGCGCGTGCAGCAACTTCATAACACCACGTACGAAGTCCGCAAGACCGAGCAGGAGGAAAAGCGCGAAAAACGAAAGACCGAAGAGAATGTGGAAGACGTTTGGAAACAGGGCTCCGGCAACCAGAGGCAGATCAACTGGCTTTGCCTCGCCCTGGCGCGAGCCGCCGGAATCGAGGCATACGGGGTGTGGGTTTCGGACCGGCGCAACTACATTTTCAATCCACAGACCATGCAAAGTGGCAAACTCGACCGAAGCCTTGTTTTGGTCAAGTTAAACGGTAAAGATCTTTACCTCGAGCCAGGTGCTGCCTTCACGCCATTCGGGACGCTACAGTGGGAGGAGACGAATGTGCAGGGCTTGCGGCTCGACAACAGCGGTGGAACCTGGGTTCAGACCGCCCTGCCGGACAGCTCGGCGTCGCGGATTGAGCGCAAGGCCGCCTTGAAACTCTCTGAGACGGGCAGCCTCGAGGGAAAGCTTACGGTTACGTTCACCGGCCTGGAGGGCTTGCGGCGCCGGGTAGATGAACGCAATCAGGATGACACTGCGCGCAAATTGTTCCTCGAGGATCAGATCAAGCAGTCCATTCCGGTTGCCAGCGAGGTGGAGCTTACAAGACAGCCAGATTGGGCCAGCTCGGAGTCGTCGCTCGTAGCCGAATTCGATGTGAAAGTGCCGGGCTGGGCGTCAATGGCTGGACGCCGTGCTCTACTCCCGGTTGGAATCTTCGGCGCCTCGGAAAAACACGTCTTTGACTACAGCACCCGGGTCCACCCGATCTACTTCGAGTTTCTGTCACAAAAACTGGACGACCTAACCATCGAGATGCCTCCGGGCTGGCAGGTGACCGGACTTCCCAAACCGCAAAATCAGGATCTCCACGTTGTCGGTTATTTCTCTTCCGCTGAGGACAATAAAGGCACGTTGCATCTGACACGGAAGGTCGACATCAATATCCTCAGCATGGAGACCAAGTATTACCCGCCCATGCAGAGTTTCTTTCAAATGATCCGGGCGGGTGACGAGCAACAGATTGTCCTGCAGCCTGGTACCGCAGTCACGAGTAAGTAGGGTTTCTGGGTTCCTACACTCCCACTGGGAACGGCTTCGTGTGTGTGGTTGTGCTGAGCGCACTCCCGCCAAAGCGCCCTTGCAGCAACGACATCAATCCTGTGTACCAATACCCCACAACAAACAGCAGCAGAAACGGTACCGTGATGTAGTTTTCGTTGTCCACGGCGTAATAGATCGTCGTCGCGAAATACGTTCCGATCAGCAATTCAATCCACGGCACCCACCCCAGCCGCTTGCGATATTTGGTAGCGCCGACTCTGTCCTGCTTCGACACGACGCGGTACTTGGGCGTTCGCGCGAACGCGCTCTCCTTGCCGATCAGAGCCTCAATCACAGCTTTGGTGTTCGTGACAGTCAGCCCGATTCCCAGTGCCATCAGAAACGGCAAATACAGGAGTGCCCGCGGCCAGCTTCGCGGAAACAGTTCGCGCTGTGATACCAGATAGAAACTTGAGATCGAAAACGTCGAAGCCATGAACAGCGGCAGATCGATATAAAGCATCTGAAACCAGCCCTGGTAGAAACGAATAATCATGGCCGGCAGCAGCAGCACCGACAGCATAATCATCAGCGGATAGCTGATGTTCGCGGTCAGGTGATACCACGCTTCAATCTTGGTGTGCACCGGCGCGTCGCTGCGCAGAACTCGCGGCAAAATCTTCTTCCCCGTCTGAATCAACCCCTTGGCCCACCGCGCCTGCTGGGTCTTGAATGCGGTCATCTCCACCGGCAGTTCAGCAGGACACTCCACATCCTGCAGGTAAATGAACTTCCATCCCTTCAGCTGCGCGCGATACGAAAGATCGGTATCTTCGGTGAGCGTATCGTGCTGCCAGCCGCCGGCCTCCTCGATCGCACTGCGCCGCCACATTCCCGCCGTGCCGTTGAAGTTGAAGAACAGTCCAGTGCGCGCGCGTCCCGAATGCTCCAGCACAAAGTGGCCGTCGAGCAGGATCGCCTCCACCTCAGTCAAGAAGGAATAATGGCGGTTGAGGTGCGTCCAGCGCGTCTGCACCATCCCGATCTTGGGATTGGTGAAATGGTGAATCGTGCGCAGCAGAAAATCTTCCGGCGGCGTGAAGTCCGCGTCGAAGATGGCGATGAATTCCCCCTTTGCCGTTTTCATCCCTTCGGCCAATGCACCCGCCTTGTAGCCTTCGCGATTCGCGCGGTGGTGATAACTGATGGGGTTTCCCAGGGCCACATAGCGCTCCACCAGCCCGCGTGCCACGTCGACGGTTTCGTCGGTGGAATCGTCGAGCACCTGGATATCGAGCTTCTCCCGCGGATAGCTCAACTTGCAGATAGCCTCCAGCAGTCGCTCCACCACGTACTGTTCGTTGAAAATCGGCAACTGCACCGTCACCCGCGGCAGGTCATCGAAATGCGCGGCGGGTTCGGTCGTGCGATTCTTCCGGTGCTTGTAGTAGAGGTAGACCAGGACGTACCGATGCGCACCGTATCCGGCCAGCATGACCAGCACGATGAAATACGGAATCAGCAGCGCCAGATCAAAACCGTTCGCGTGATACAGGCCACGAAACGTAGTGTCGAGAAAATGCTGGCGAATGTAAGGCCCAATGCCCTTAGGGGCATGCCAGACCGTCAGTGTCGAAAACAACAAGATGTGACCAGAATTAGGCAAGAGGCGCGGTAGAAACTCCTATCTTAACCGGATTCGACCGCCAGCTTCATTCTTTCGCGTTGGTGGCGAAGACCGCAGCTAGCGGTGCCTAGAAAGCACCCGTCCTGGAGCCGAAAGCGAGGGCTGACCTATGGATAAAATCAACTCTTTGGTTGACAATAAAGTTTCAGCTGCAGGAGACTGGCGACGACCTTCTCCCGCACAATATCACGCTTTTCGGCAACACAACTTTCCGCCGACGGAATGAGTTGCTCGCCCATGAGAAAGAAGCTGAAGTTCGCCTTCCTGTCACGTTCACCCGCCGTTTTTGCTGTCTTGGGGATTGCCCTTGTCCAGAACTCCGGCTCGGTGTTGAAGGTCGCCGCATTGGCTCAAGCTTTGCCGTCAAGAACCGTGGAGAAACATGGCGATGCAGCGAGTTTGGGAGAGAGTCCACTCCACAAGGCGGCGCGAGCGGGAGACTTGACACTCCTCCGTTCGCAGTTGCACTCAGGAGTCAATGCGAATGTCCGGGACAACGCGGGCCGAACGCCGCTCATGGACGCTGTGGCCGCGGGAAAGACTGAAGCTGTCCACCTGCTTCTATCCTCTGGAGCGGACGCGAACGCCCACACCAACTCCGGGCTTACGCCTTTGATCGAAGCGGCTGCTCACGGCGAACTTGAGGCTGCGCAGTTGCTCGTCAGGGCAGGTGCCGACCTGAATTACGCCCAGCGCGGCTGGGGGACCGCACTGAAGGCCGCGGAGCGAACTGGCCACAACAACATCGCCGCGATGTTGCTCAAAGCCGGAGCGCGTTCCACTGGGAGCTCGGTCGGGGACACAGTCTGCGTCCGCCCCTGGGGCGGTGATGGCTATTGCGGCGTGGTGAAGGCGATGAACAAGACCAGCTACAGCCTTCGCGTCACCAAGATCGTTGGATGCAGCGATGGCTGTCCGGCGAAGGCGGAGTGTTCTGCTGGACGCCCGGTGGGCGGCGCCGATGGAGTCGCGATCGGGGATGAAGTGACCACCGCGAGCTGGTGCTTCACGCACACAGGAGTGAAGCCATGACTTCGCGCCAGCTTGTTTCCATTCGCATGATTCTCCTGCTGACGATCTGCGGAGTGGTCGTGGGCTGCGGAAACTCCTCATCGACTGGCGGAGGTGGTGGAGGAAGCACTATCACCTCAGTGGCAGCGTCTTGCTTCAACACGGTCGTGCAGGCAGGCCAAACCGATCAATGTTCTGCCACCGTGCAAGGGACAGGGACCTTTGATAGTTCCGTCACATGGACTGCCTCTGCGGGGAGCGTCTCCGGCGCTGGACTTTTCACCGATGCCAGCGCATCCGGAGCGGTTACAGTCACGGCTACGTCAGCAGCTGATTCGACCAAGTCAAGTTCGACGACAGTGCTGGTGAACGCGGCGCAGAAATCCAATTTCATCTACAGCGGCATCACGCACGTTTCATGGAGTCAAGGCGAGTACAACAGCGCCGCCGGAGCTATCTCTCAGGATGCGCTGGCCGCGTCGGGCGCAGGTTGGGCAGGAGTACTGGTGACCTGGTACCAGGCCAACGCCACGGCAACCACCATCGCGGCCGCAAACAACACTCCGACCGATGCCGACGTCATAGCTGCCATCACCGAACTGCATGCCAAGGGCCTCAAAGTCATGCTGAAGCCGCACGTCGACGGCAGCGACGGAAGTTGGCGCGGGACATTCCAGCCCAGCGACATCAATGCCTGGTTCACCAGCTTCACGAATTTCATCTTGCACTATGCGGTTTTGGCGCAGAGTAACGGCGTTGAAATGCTTTGCTTCGGCACGGAGTATAGGGATTTGACGGGCGCCAATCTGTCCAACTGGACAACAGTGATCAACCTGATTCGAGGCGTTTATTCCGGAAAACTGACCTACGCCGCCAACGCGGCGGGATCGGGCGACGAGTTCACGTCAGTCGTGTTCTGGAGCCAGGTCGACGTTATCGGTCTCGACGCCTACTTCCCGCTCACCAACCACGCGGACCCAACCCTCGCCGAACTTGTTTCTGCCTGGAGCAACAACCGCTACGGTGACAACTTTGTCGCGGCTGTGACCAACTTTAAGGGCGCTTATCCCTCGAAGCCTTTGATCTTCACCGAGATCGGCTACAGAAGCGTTGCTGGAACGAATGAGGCCCCGTACGACTTCTCAATTACGGGCGCCGTCGACGGCATCGAACAGCAGAACTGTTTTGAAGCCATGTACGAAGTTTGGAGCCAGCACCCTACAGTGATGAGCGGCAACTTCTGGTGGGCCTGGGCCGTCCCCCAGCCAGCCTCGAGCGACACGGACTACACTCCCTGGAACAAGCCCGCCGAGACCCTTTTGCACGCGTGGCAATAATAATGAAGATAAAGGTAAATGGAATAAAGCTGGGTGCCCCATTTCTCGCGTCCTTTGCGAGAAGTGGGGATTCTTGACTTAACCGGGTCCACTCAACGGTTCTCCGCCACTTCCCCGCCCTCTGGCACAATGAACGCGTCCACCCTCAAGCCGTCAGGTAATTGCGACCCGGGATCGAGTTCGACCAGAGTCTCCAGAATCTTTGTGTCTACCTTCTCTGTAGGTTCGTCCGTGCGGACATTCTTCGGGCCAAGTTGCTGCCCCACGCGTACCACCTGCCCCCAGAACTTCTGCTTGCCAAACGCATCGGCCGTGACATAAGCCCTCTGTCCCACGCGCACTCTGCTGACGTCGGTTTCGTCGACGTCCACGCGCACACGCAAGGTCTTGCGATCGCCAATCGTAAGAATAGGGTCGGGTACAGTGGAAGAGTTCGACACGCTTTCTCCACTGCGATGATGCTTGCGCAGCACGCTGCCGTCGATGGGCGAGCGAACAAACGTCTTTCCATACCGCGCCTGTGCTTCTTCCATCTGGGCTCGCGCCAGTTGTAGATCGGCCTCTGCCAGCGACCGGTCCTCCTCGCGAGCGTGATCGTCCACCAGCGCATGCTGCTGCACCGCTGCCTCATACTTGGCCTTCGCCACGTCAGCTTCCCGGCCGTAGCGGTCGAGTTCCTCGCGCGAGACTACTCCCGCGGAGAACAGTTCCTGCCGCCGGTGAAGTTCGGACTGCGCGTTCTCCATGACCGCCTTGGCTTCGTTCACCGACGACCAAGCCTCGTCGCGCTCCTGCCGCCGCGCTCCGTTGATCACTTTGCGCAATACCGCCTGCTTGGCCACAACGTTGGCGCGCGACGACTCGACTTGCGCCCGATAATCCGCGTTCTCCAGCTCCGCCAATACCTGTCCGCGGTGGATCGCATCGCCCTCTTCGACATTCACTGATTTCAGGCGCCCGCTCAGCTCCGACCCAATCTTGATGTCCTCCGAGTACGGCTCGACGCGCCCCGGCCCGGCAATCAGCATTGGTCCGTGGTTGGCGGACGCGGCCCTCGTCGCCGCCACCGCCGATTCGTGCGAGCGCTTCGAAGCCACCACCAAGGATGTCGTCAGCAAGAACACGCCCAGCCCGATCGCCAACGTAGTCCGGTTCTTCAACAAAGTTCCAATCGAGAAAGTCTCACTCATAAAGCATCTCCACTTCTGACGTCATTAGACAAAGCAAACTGCGGGTGCCCCATTTCTCGCGTCCTTTGCGAGAAAGCCTGCCCTGAGCAAAGTCAAAGGGTGGGGCTTTCGGACACTCAAACTAAACCGACCGTGCTGGCACCCATTCCATGCACCAACAGCCCAGCCGGTACCAACTCCGCTTCCGTAGTCCGCGCAATCGCGCCGTCTTCGATCTTCACAATGCGATCGGCAAAGCTCAGCACGCGCGAATCATGCGTAACGATCACCACCGCGCGCCCGCGCTTATGCGCGAGTTCGCTCATCATCTCCATTACGTTGCGGCCAGTGTGCGAATCGAGCGCCGCCGTCGGCTCATCCGCGAGAATGATCCCCGGATCCCCCGCCAGCGCCCGCGCAATCGCGACCCGCTGCTTCTGCCCGCCACTCAGGTCCGCCGGAAAACTCCCGTACTTGCCGCCCAGCCCCACCTGATCAAGCAACTCGTGCGCCCGCCGCTTCGCCGCCGCAGCCGCAACACCCTTCAGATCGAGCATCAGTTCGACGTTCTCGCCCGCCGACAGCGTAGGAAACAGATTGAAGCCCTGAAACACGAAGCCGACATGCTCGAGGCGCAGCGCCGGCAATTCCTTCTCGCGCAGCCCCACCACCTCCCTGCCCGCCACCCGCACGCTTCCCGACGTCGCTGTCAGAATGCACCCCATGATCGAGAGCAACGTAGTCTTGCCGCTCCCGGACGGCCCCATGAGCATGAGCAGTTCCCCGGCGTGCGCGTCGAGATCCACGCCGCGCAACGCCAGGGTCCCGGTCGAGCCTTCGTCGTAGGTCTTGGTGAGCTGTCGAACTGCAATTGCAGCCTGCATCTGATACCTCCTTGAACCTTAGTCTCCCCGAAAATACTTGGTCATTCCGAAGAGCGAAGCGACGAGGAACCTGGGTTCTTGCTCGTGCGCAGAAGAACCCAGGTTCCTCGCTTCGCTCGGAATGACAAACAAAAACGCGCCCCCCGCAACCTCACCCCTTGAACACCATCGCCGGATCGATCCGCATCACCTTGTTGATCGAAACCAGCGCCGCGCCCACGCACATCAGCAACGTCACGAAGAACATCGCCACCGCCATCGATGGCGGCATCAGGATCGCCGCCCCACCCGCCTGGCTCCCGCGCACCACAAACACGCTCACGATCATCCCCAGCCCGTAGCCAATCACTGCGCTGATCGCCGCCTGCTTCATGATCACTTTGTAGACGTAGCTGTTCGGCGCGCCCATGGCCTTCAACGTTCCGTACTCGCGGATGTGATCCATTGTCGTCGCGTAAATCGTCTGCGCCACCACTACGAATCCCACGACCAGTCCCAGCACCGCCGCGATCAGCACCGCCACTCCAGCCCCAGTCGTGAACATCCAATAGAACGTCGTCATGTGGCTGAACTCCCCAGTGGTGAAAACCTCAACATCCTTCACATGATCGAGCAGTCCCTGCCGCACCTGTTGCAAATCCGCTCCCGGCGCCACTTTCACCAGGATGAACAGCGTCTGATCTTCCCGCAGCGCAGCAAAGTTCTGCGCGTTCTTGAACGACGTAAACACATACGGCGACGTTGTGAACGAGCGAATCCCACGTGTGAACCCCACCACTCGCGCACGATATCCCCCAATCTCGAATACCTCGCCCACTCGCGTCACTCCCAGCTTCTGCTTGTAGAGTTCGTCGAGAATCACCGAATCCGGAGACTTCAAGTCCTCCACGCGCCCCTCAACCAGGTTCCACGGCCGTTCCAGAGAATCGTCCACATTGATGCCCACAATCTGCACCGACTCCTGCCCGCCATCGTGTCGCTTCCATCCCGTCCAGTGCGCGATGATCTTCTGCGCGTCCGCCACGCCCGGCACCGCCCGCACCTGATACAACTTGCGTTCGCTGAAGGCAACTCCCTGCTCCACGTAAGGAACATTCTTTGAGGTCATCCACAAGTCCGCATTAGAGTGATCGATCAGATTCGAAGTCGCTGTCGTGAACCCGAAAAACAATCCCAGTTGCACTACGATCAGCACCACCGAAAACACGATCCCAGTCAGCGTGACCGCCAGCCGCACCTTGTCGTGAAACAAATTCCGCTGCGCCAGGGGAGGCATGGTTACTTCTCCTCCGTAGGCAGGTCCGCGGGAATGGGTGCTTCTTCCTCGCTCGGTCTCGCGCCCGGTGCACCAGGTCTGGCGGCCGCGGCGAGAAGTGGGGCTTTCTCCTCTATCGGAGGGGATTTCAAGAGCCCCCGCAGAGTGACATCCAGCATCATTTCGGCCCGATCCTGCAGAGGACGCCACTCTACCCACGGATCCTTGCATTTGGCGATGTTCAGCGAAATCACCCCATGCACCGACGCCCAGAGCGTCTGCGACACGAGTTCCGCGTCCTGCACTTCCTCGCGGAAGCACCCCGCCTTGATCGCCGCCTCCACCGCCCACTTCAACAGCGCGTAAGCATCGACCTCGGGATCGCCCACGATCTCCTGATCCTCGACATGCAGTTCGTGCGGAGGATGTGGGGTCATGAACATGAACACGTAGTGATTGGGAAACCGCATGCCGAACTGGATGTAGTTGCGCCCGATCTGCCGCAACCGCTCAATCGGATCGGTGGGCATCTCCGCGACCGCGACCACTTCCTGCAGGCGCGCGAAATCCTCGCGGCACAGCTCGTGGAAGAGCTCATTCTTGTCGGCAAAGTGGACGTAGATGGCGGTCGGCGAATACTCAATCTTCTCCGCCACCTTGCGCATGGACACGCCCTCATACCCCTCGGTGACGAAAAGCTCGCGGGCCGCGTCCAGAATCTTGTCGCGAGTCTCCGACTTCTCGCGTTCGCGTCTTTCCTTGACTCCCATAACGTAGATCCCTTGGTTAACGATGTTTAGTTAACAACGTTAAGTTACTGCGTCTCGTTCATGGTTGTCAAGGGAAATCTGGAGCGTAGTTGTGCAGAATTTATCTAACCCATTGAATCTAAAAGCGTGTTCCCTCCATTCGCATGGCTCTTCTCCAAGAGCGTGAGAACCAGAAGTTGCCCGGGCCGCTTCGCTCGGCTACAAATAGAACCACTCATGGAATACAGTTCAGAGGCGTCCGCGAACAGCAGTCTGCTTTTCGAGACATGGATGCGCATCCGGAGTTCACCGTTCTGGATTGTTGTCATTGCCCTGCTTCTGCGCGTTGGCTGGATCGTCATCGGCCACACCTACAAGTTCAAGAGCGCGGACAACAACTTCGGCTTCGGTTGGGAAATGGGACGCATCGGCGCATCCCTCGCCTCAGGCCAGGGTTTCAGCCATCCCTTCGGGCCGCCGACCGGGCCCACCGCTTGGGAACCGCCGCTCTATCCGTACCTTGTCGCCGGCGTGTTTCAGGTGTTTGGCATTTATTCGAGAGCATCGGCGTTTGTGCTGCTCACGATGAACAGCGTCTTCTCGGCGCTGACCTGCATTCCAATTTTTCTGATCGCGAAGCGGATTCTTTCCGAGAAGGTTGCGGTCGGCTCGGCGTGGGCATGGGCCGTGCTCCCCAACGTTATGTTCTGGTGTACCCGCTGGGTGTGGGAAACGAGCCTGTCGGCCCTACTGCTGGCGGCCATCTTCTGGCTCGCTCTGAGTCTGGAGGACCGCGACGGTCTGCTGCCGTGGGTTCAGTTCGGAGTGCTCTGGGGCATCGCCGCGCTGAACAGCACCGTGCTGCTGTCTTTTCTCCCGGCTGCGGGGTTATTTGCCTGGTATCGGCGAGCCCACTGCGGTAAGCGCTCCCTCGCTGGCATTGTGCTGGCCTCGGTCGTTTTCTTTGCCTGCATCACGCCGTGGCTGGTCCGCAACGAGCGGACATTCGGCAAGTTCATTTTCATCCGCGACAACTTTGGGTCGGAGCTTCGTCTGGGTAACGGCAACGGCGCCGACGGCACCTGGATGGAATACCTGCACCCCACGCAGGATGTATACGCCATGCGGCAATATCAGGCGATGGGCGAACTCCCCTACATCGCCATGCGCAAACAGCAAGCGTTCGACTACATCAAAGCGGACTATGCCCGATTCGCCGGCCTTTGCGTGAAGCGGTTCATCTATTTTTGGGCTGGACCGCCAAAGGCCACACAGCCGTGGTGGATGAACGACGCGAAGAACTCCCTCTTTCTGGCGTCTTCGGTTCTGACCTTCTGGGGATTGGGGCGCGCGCTAAGATTGCGCAAACCGGGCGCGTGGCTGCTGTTCTGGTTGATCCTGCTCTTTCCGGCGGTGTACTACGTCGTCTTCCCCAGTCCACGCTACCGCGTTCCCATTGAACCGGAGATGACGATCCTGTGCGTCTTCCTGCTGACCGAGACCGGAAAGGCGACTAGGGCTTCCCTTCTTCCAAGTCAACCTTCTGAACGTGAATCAGCTTAAGTTTGGCGTCGAGCGTCCCGGTAATCCTGACGCGTTGCCCCTCGAACCCGTGTACAAGGTCGGACCGGTCAAGGCGGTAAACATCGTTTCCCGCCGAGAGGACGAGATAGCCGCCCAGGTGTTCAATGCAGTAGACGGTACAGGTATTGGACGTGCCGCCCATCGACTTCGACTTGAGCATTTCCTGATGCGACTTGGTGAGCGAATGGACGTTCAACGCGCACTGGCTGTCGGAAACCTCTCCGCGAAAGACGCGCGCATTCTGGCTGTAGGCGGTACCGGCAAGCGCCAGGATTCCTGCTGCGCACCAAAGTATCGTTCGATTGATAAGCATTCGATTCATAAAGCGCTCCTGCTGCGAAAGACATCTCTGTAAAACTCAGGGCAGCACCGTAAATTTCATGTGCATGCCTTCATGGTCTTCACTGCAAATCACGGTACAGACGACCACGTACTCGCCCGGCTCGGTGGGAGCGGTAAGCACGAACTCCTGCTTCCCGGGCTTGAAGAGCAGGTCCCAGCCCTCGACCCTGGTACGATCCTTGGCCCGCAGCAAGGTAAAGCCATGAATCGAACCATCGCGATTCCACGATTTGCCTCTGTGGGCCGTAACCCGCAGAACTATCTGTTCGCCGGCTTTGACCGTGATCTCCGGAGTGCGTTGCCCGGCGATCTTGTAACGGCTGTCGCTATCGGCGGTGATCTCGATGACGCGCGCTTGCGCACTCGCGGCAGGCACACTCACCAGTAAAGCGGCCACGGCCACTATCCATGCAACGATAAGATGAATTCTGTTTGTTCGTGTCATGCGGCGGAGACAGATACGGTTACCTTTGTGATTACTGGGGCTCACTGCGTCATATAGAACAGAATCATGCGCATGTCCGCGTCGGTGATGGTGGCGCGAACCCGCATGTGGCGGAGAATGGTTCCCATCATGCGAGGCGGGAATTTTTGCGGAGCCGCGTGACAGCGTCCGCAGTTCGCGCGAAACCGCTGCTCGCCCTGCACTCGCATGGCGTCAGTATCGGTGATGTGCACAACAGGCGTGCCGCTGGAGTCTTTCGCGGGGGCTTTCCTGCTCGATGTCCCTCCGGCGAAGACGTAAGATCCAAGCGCAAGCACGCAGAGCAGTACTACGAGTGGAGGCGTCACGCATCGCTTCGTCTGCATTTTCATTGCGCCCCCACGCGGCCCAAGGGAATCAGGAAGCGGTAGGCGATTCCGAACGTCCACTGATTGAAGTTCCCGACGGAACTGAATTGGCGGCCGTAACTGGCAACGCCCTTCAGCCCATCTCGCAGGAAATAGTTAACTCCAAAGTCGGCTTCGCGGGTGTTCGCACCCGGGAGCTCAAAATCCTCGGCGGCTTCCGGAGTAAGTTGACCATTGAAAAATTGCTGCGCGCGGGCCACCAATTCGGTGCGTCGCATTGCCTTCTGCCAGAAGCGCGCCTGGCTGAGCCGGTACGCGCCTTCAATCCAGTATCCACTGCCTGCAAACGAGTGCACCCCTTCAGCGCGTAGATTCAACGGAGCCTTCGCCGGCTGCCAGCCCATGTGGAAGCCGAACGCGTTCTTGCGGGAATCCTGCAGGGTCTTCTGCCACGATCCACCGACTTCGACCCGGGGCCCCGGGAAGAAGAAGCCGACGCGTCCGCCGACGTGGCGTTCTGAATCCACGCTGTCGATGTCAGTGCTGGTGGCCGAAACGTAGAGGGCGTAGTTCAGGTTGGCTTTGGCGTTGACGGGAAATCCTCCGCGCAACATAGCGCCGTCACTTGGAGCAGTAGCGATGGGAAGAATCAGGGGATCTGGCTGCAGGGCACGAATCCAGACGGGATAGAGGCGCTCGTTAAAAATGCCAAAGGGAGTTAGGAACCGGCCCGCGGTGATGGTGACGTAGGGGCTGGCGATGTAATCAACCTGAGCGTAATCGACATGCTTGTTGACGGGTCCGCCGTAAGGTCCGCCGCCCGGCGGACGCTGAAATTCGCCCTCGAATTCGGCGCGTGCTTCCACCAGCCAGCGATCCCCCAGCGGCACGAGGAGAACGGGATTGATCTGAGTGTCAATCAGATTGTGTCCACCGGCAACGAAGCTAAAAGCACCTGCACTGCCGCTCAGGATCGGGACAGGCTTCTCTGGGTCGGGGTTCTGCGCGGTGGACCGAGTGGCGATGAGGAATAGGAAGCACAATGTCGCGACGCCACACAGAACCGTCCCTTGCCGGCGCGCGGACGCGGTTTTTGGCTCCAGATACAACAAGAAAAACCCCACTAAGCTGTTGATGGGATTGTCCTTCAGCAGATGATGGAACGGAACATCACGGAGGTAACGTGCGTACCACCTGTAGTGGATTGGGAGCCCTTTCCTGTCGGCTCCTCACCAATTCCGTGTGACCACGTCTAACATGTTGAAACGGAGGGAGTCATGAACCGCCATCGCCAAACTGCCACCTGGCTGGGAGCTGTCCTTGGAACCGTTTGTGCCCTGTTTGTTCTTGCCCTGAGCGCCCATGCATCCGACCACCAAGGCAAACTGACCGAGGAACTGCACAAGACCTACGAACTGACCGCGAGTGGCCGGGTTGAACTCGACAACATCAACGGCGCCGTGCACATCTCGAGCTGGGACCGCAATGAGGTGAAGGTAGACGCCGTCAAGTACGCCGACACGAAAGAACGCCTCGACGAGGCGACGATCGAGATTGATTCGGGCAAGGACTATATCTCCATCCGCACCAAGTACCACGACCGCAATCAGACGTGGAACTGGGGTTCACACAATAACCCGGCCAGCGTCGAGTACACGCTGACGGTGCCACGCACCGCCCGGCTGGATGAAATCAAACTGATCAACAGCTCACTCGACATTACCGGCGTGAGCGGCGAAGTGCACGCCTCCTGCATCAACGGACGGCTGGAGGCGCGCAACCTGGCTGGGCGCGCCAACCTGTCGACCATCAACGGCCACCTGGACGCGCGCTTCGACCAGTTGTCGGGATCGCGGGTGGAGTTGAATTCGGTGAACGGCTCAGTCGAGTTGACGATTCCGTCGGACTCTAAGGCGGAAGTCGAGGCCAGCACAGTCTCCGGCGGCATCGACAATGACTTTGGCCTGCATGTGAATCATCACCGCTTTGTGGGCCATGACCTCCGCGGAGAATTGGGCAGTGGCGGGACACACATCAAGCTGGAAAATGTGAACGGCAGAATCGAGATTCATCACGCGCAGGATGGCCGCGCCCTCAGCCCGGTGAAGGATTTGAACCACGGCAACAAGGACGATGACGACGACGACAGCGAGATCTGATAGAAATGGCGCTCAGGGTGAGGGATCAGGGGTCAGCGACTAGTCATCGGTGGTCGGTATCACAGTCTACTTGCTTGCTTCACCTCTGACCCCTCGCCCTAGTCCCTACTTAGTAGATCGTGTATCCGGGAGCGGGCGTGCGCAAATCGGGTTTCGTGGCCGTCAACAGCAGCGCGCCCTCTCGTTTGAACGCCCGCAGGTCCTCCAGACTGTTGAATGACTTGGTTTTGTAGTCATCCGGCGTGGGCGTGTCGTCGGGGATGCGGCGGGCTTCTACGTCTTCAAAAGCGTGCTTCTTCAGCAGTTCTACGTATTCGGCCGCAGACCGCACGTGGACCGGGACTTTCAGTTTGTCGACCCACTGCAGGGAGTACGGATTGTCTTTGTAGAGATTGATCAGGATAAACAGCTTACCGCGCGGCGCTACGACGCGGAACAGTTCCATCAGCGCGCGATCCTGATCGGGGTAGTAGTAGAACGACTCCACCGACAGGACCTTGTCGAAGAAGTTTTCCTCCCACGGAATCTGCTGCGCCGATCCCCAGACGTAAAGAATGTTGTCGAAGTCTTTTGAGGCTTCGCGAGCCTGGCGCACCATCTCGTCGGAAACGTCGAGGCCAATGACCTGCCCGAAGCCCTCTGGACCTTCGCCCACAAGCCGCGCCAACAGGCGCGTGGCCCATCCTGAGCCGCAGCCCAGGTCAAGCACACGCTCTCCGGGACGAAGATTCATGAGGCGAATTGTCTTCTCGGTGATGTCGAGATGATGGCCTTCCATCTTCGCGCCCTCACCGGCGGCAGCCCAGCGGTTGAATTCCTGTTGCAGTTTTTCGTCGGGAGTTAGAGGTCTGTCAGGCATAGTGGCTTCGACTCTATGAATTCTACTTGCGTGTTGCGGCGCTGCCTACACTTCTATCCGCCATGCGAAACATGTGTTTGCATGACCAGCACCCACCCGCCGATTCCTCTGGACGAAACCGTCGGCCTCGCCGAAAATGGCTCTTGTTCGGATTTCGTAACAGGCGCAGGAATCTAACCCATCCGAGCGCCAAAAGTGTACAGTCCGCTCTTGTTTGTAGGAGTGTGCGCCATGATCCGCCTTTTCGGCTACGCCCTTGGGATTCTGCTACTCGCACCCGCGCAGCACCTGATCGCACAGGCGCAGGTCAATGTCCCTCCTGCGGAGAAGAAGAATCCTCCTGCCACGGTCGATTCCGCTATCGACACGGATTTGGAGATCGCAACGCCTGGTGCATCTCTAGATTCCTGGCTGACGCAACGGGCCGACGAGCTTCTCGATGTTGTCGGCTGCTACCTCGACAAGAAATCTCTGAAAGACGAGGTGGCTCTGGAGACCAAGACCAGCAAAGATCCAATACACCTGATCGAGGTTCGCATCAAGCTGCTTAAGACCCTGGCTAGCCACAACGCGCCCAGCCACTGCAAGTGAAACGAACCCTTCTGGCTCTGCCGGGCACGGCCTTACTTCTCGCGCAGCTCATGCTGGCGCAAGACACCAATATCAGTATCCCCGTGCCCACCAAACATCCGTCGCCACCTTCTGTGACGAAGCCAGCATCCGATTGCCGTCCGCAACCGACCGTCACTTCGAACGGACTCGAATTCACCGGTTGCGCCGGGGAAATCGAACACGTAGACCGCAGGAAGTTCGACTCGGGCTCGGTACCGCGCCGTTCCGCCTCGGGGCAACCAGGAGCAGTCTCGGATGCCGATCTGGAACCTGAAACCCGCGCCAAGCAGCAGGAGGCTTTACGCGCAAAGTTCGACTATCAAGCGTTCTCCTTCTACCATGCGAAACGGACATTCGACTTTCAGTACTGGAGTGGCAACATCATTTTTTGGGTCGTGTTGCTGATCGTATTCGCAGGCCTGGTTTTTTCTGCAGTGCAGTTCTACGTCGGATTGCGCCACCCGCTTGAATCTCGCGCCAAGACGGACGACCAGGAACCCGCTCCGAACGACGCTGGCGTCAGCGAATTCGAGGCCTCACTGCAAGGGATCAAACTGAAGTCGTCGGTCCTGGGACTGCTCATCCTTGCCATGTCGATGGTCTTCTTTTATCTGTACCTGAAGTACGTCTATCAGATCAGCAACATCTCGCAGTGACCCTGACGCCGGTCGTGCGTCTGTGTTACATTTCCCTCCTCATGGCGACACGCCCTCAGAATCCACCGCCGGAGCCCGGCCCTTCTCTGTATTGCCCGAATTGCGCTGAAGAAGTGAATGATCCGCTGACGTGCGGAGATTGTTCCTCCGTCATCTGCCGCCGGTGCGGTACCGCGCTCGAAACCTCCGACGAACTCGGAATCGGATAATGGAACCCATACCGGTCGTGCCTGCCGCCGGCTCCCCGTTGTCTTCAACCCCTGGCTCGAACGCGTCTGACGCGAAACCCACGCTGGTGCGCGGGCTCGGGCTGCTCGATTCGGTATTGTTGCTGGTCAGCGGCATCATCGGGTCGTCGATCTTCCTTACCGCAAAGGACATCGCGGGCCCGCTTCCGCAGCCAGTGCTGTTTCTGCTGGTATGGGTGCTGGGTGCGCTGATTTCGCTCTGCGCGTGCTTCGCCTTTGCCGAGTTGGGGTCGATGTTCCCTGACTCGGGTGGGCAGTACATCTATCTGCGCGAGGCCTACGGCGATCTGATTGCGTTTCTGTATGGCTGGATGCTGTTCAGCGTGGCCAATGGCGGGACCATCGCCGCTCTTTCGGTGGCGTCGGCGGCATACGTCGGGCAGGTCTTTCCGGTTGTGTCGCAGGATCACGTGGTAGTGGCATTCGCTGGCATCGTCGTAACGCGCGCGCATGTGCTGGGGTTAGTGCTGATCGCGGTTCTGACTTACGTGAACGTCGTGGGATTGCGCTGGGGCACGCTGCTGCAGAACGTTTCCACCTGGACCAAGTTCAGTGCGATGGCAGCGTTTGTCGTACTGGGATTCGCCATCGGGAAAGGAAGCTGGTCCAACTTTCATTCGCATGGGGTTGGCTTGACGATGGGACTCGGACCGGGGAAGTTGATCTCAGCGTTGGGCGTGGGTCTGATCGCCGTCTTCTGGGCCTACGACGGATGGGTGTACATCACCTGGGTCGCGGGCGAAGTGAAGGAGCCGCGACGGAACGTGCCGTTGGCTATGGTATTGGGCGTCCTCGCCGTGGGTGTGATTTACATCGCGATGAATCTCACCTACATGTACGCGCTGCCGTTGAAGGAGATTGCAGCGCACGAAACCATTGCACATGCAGCCGCCGCGGCTCTGTTCTCGCCGCACGCCGCGGTATGGCTGTCGCTGATGATCGCGATTTCCTGCTTCAGCGCGGCGGCCACCTGCACGCTTTCGGGTGCACGGGTGTATCTCGCGATGGCGCAGGATGGCGTCTTCTTCAAGCGCATGGCGGTGATCCATCCCAAGTGGCGGACGCCGGCGTTCAGCCTGATTGGGCAGGGTATCTGGGCCGCGGCCCTCACGCTGAGCGGGCGCTACGACCAGCTTTACACCTACGTCATTTATGGCATGGTGCTGTCGTACACACTGACGGTGATTGGCATGTTCCTGCTGCGGTGGAAGCGGCCGGAGATTCCACGGCCTTATCGCTGCACCGGGTATCCGTGGCTGCCCGCGATCTACGTGCTGATTGGCACAGCCTGGACGTTGAACACGATCTTCACGCGGCCCACCGAAGCATTCTGGGGCACGGCAATCGTGCTGATCGGCGTACCGGGATATTTGTACTGGAAGCGCAGCAACCGGAAGCAGAATTCTCCTCCAGTCTCCTCGCTTTGATGACCCAGTGCGAGCAACTTTCGGCTTGCCCCATACTCCTGGCGGTGTTATTCCTCTTCTTCTCCCCCACGCTAGACTGACCCCGGGACACGCCATTGGCAGAATCCAATCCGAAGCAGCAAACGGACAACATCAGTTTTCTCTCGCCCGGCGTCTCTATTGCCGACGTGGAAGACCCCAATCGCCCACGGCAAGTGATGGGGCTCCGCGACCTCGTCCTGTTCTACGTGATCACCGGCATCAGCCTGCGCTGGATCGCAACCGCGGCAGCGGCGGGGCCGAGTTCCATCGTCATCTGGGTCGGAGCCTGGCTGTGCTTCTACACTCCTCTGGCTCTTTCGGTACTGGAGCTTTCGTCGCGCTATCCCAATGAAGGCGGGCTCTACGTGTGGAGCAAGCGCGCGTTCGGAGATTTCTCTGGCTTCATGTCGGCGTGGACCTACTGGACCAGCAACCTGCCCTACTTCCCTGCCGTGCTCTACTTCGCGGCCAGCAATGTGCTCTTCATGCGCGAGGCGGCCTGGCAGCACCTCTCGGAAAATGCGACGTTTTACATCGTCTTCTCGCTGCTCACGTTGAGCGCGGCAACGCTGCTCAATGTAGTCGGTCTCGACGTGGGCAAGTGGCTGCATAACGTTGGCGCGATTGCAATGTGGATTCCCGTCGGGATCGTTATTGTGATGGGCTTTGTCGCGTGGCATCGCTACGGGTCCGCGACATCGTTCACGCTGCATTCCATGATTCCGAGTACGCATATCAACGACCTGATTTTCTGGTCGGTGCTGACATTTGCGTTTGGCGGGTGCGAGACTGCATCGTTCATGGGAGAAGAAATCAAGAACGCGCGGTGCACAATTCCGCTAGCTCTGCTGTCCGGGGGCGTGACGGTCACGATTTGCTACATCCTGGGGACGGTTTGTGTCCTGCTCGCGCTGCCGTCGACGGAAGTCAACAGCCTGCAGGGATTGGTGCAGGCCGTATCAAAAACCGCGTCCCGCGTGGGATTTCCCGGCGTGCTGCCTGTCGCAGCGTTCCTGATTGCGCTCAGCAACATTGGTGCGGCTGGGGCTTACCTGGCGGCGGTGGCGCGGCTTCCCTTTGTCGCCGGGCTGGATCGCTTTCTGCCTCCGGCTTTTGGAGCGCTGCATCCCAGATGGAAAACACCATGGGTAGCGTTGCTCACTCAGTTTGTCCTCGGAGTGGTGTTTATTTTTCTGGGACAGGCGGGCACCAGCGTGAAGGGCGCCTACGATGTTTTGGTCAGCATGGGCGTGATCACCTACTTCATTCCGTATTTGTATTTGTTTGCCGCGATGATAAAGCTGCAGGGCGAGCCGGCGGGGCCAGACGTGATTCGCGTACCCGGAGGCGCGGTCGTCGCCAAGCTGGTCGCGACCGTCGGATTTCTGACCACCGGGCTGACAATCGTGCTGTCGCTGATTCCGCAGCCCGATGAACCGAACAAGCCGCTGGCGCTGTTTAAGGTGGTCGGTGGATGCGGTGCGCTGGTCTTGATCGGTGTCGGGGTTTACGTAGCAGGCAAGCGCCGGGCAGCGCGCGAGTCAACACAGCCCATGTAGCCCCGGACGCATTCGTCCGGGGGTCGCGGTGCGCATCAGAACCGGAAGGGTCAAACGAGAGAATTCACGGCGCCGTCAGGTGGGTAGCTGGAACATTCCCGCCCACCCTCAGAACAGACATCTCGCGAGCGAGAATCCAGCCAGATAAGCCGCACGACGACGACAGAATGAAGCCTTTGATCTCCCGTGCGCGCAAATACTCTACTCCCAAGTTAAGATTCGCAGCCCAGGGACCAGGCGATCCCGCCATCTGATATGACTGCGATATTTCGGCTCCGCATTCCTTCAGTAAGTCTTCCACGGGAATAGCTTCCAGACTGAAAATGACATTCCCAAAAGCATCGTTCTTGAGGGAGTAGCCCTGAACCCCAGCGAAAATCACGTTAGTAAATTCAGTCGGCTTTTCCGGCGCACGAAATTCCGTACGAAGGGTGATCGTCCGAGTGTCACACTGAACTTCGTACGAAACTAGAAGATTGTCGTGAACGGAAAACGTCATGCTGCCTTTTGTGTTTCCCTTAAGAACCGTCTACGCCGGCATCGCGGTCTTCCTCGGAGGATTGAAGAACGGTAAGCTCGTCACCTTCACGTTCGTCTTGAGACGGATGGCCTCGATCGTGATTTCCATCTGGAGCGAGGTTCCCGGCTTCGCATACTCAGTCTCAACGCTGGCCAGGGCGATCAGTTTCTTCAGGATCGGCGACCAGCTCGTGGTTGTCACTTTGCCGGCCTGCTTTTCTCCCGAGTACACGGGGACCGCGACACGCGAAGCCTGCGCCGGCGCCGCAGGAGTGAGGCCGTAACGCTCGTAGAGCTGTTCGACGTCCATCCAATCAACTTCGAGACCTACGAGCTGCCGCGGCACACCGTTCTTCGCGTCCTGCTCAAGGGCGCGCTTACCGATGAAGTTTTCTTTCTCGAGGTGCACCATCTTGGCAAAGCCCAGTTCGTAGGGCGAGAACTTCTGCGACGGAATCAGCGCTTTCTTGGAACTCGTGTAGTCCACTTCGATGAGCAACAGTCCGGCTTCAACCCGGGCGACGTCGAGTGCAAGCATTCCTGCGGCGTGCAGATCGAATTGCTTGCCTTTGTCCGCGAGTTCGTCCCAAACCTTCACAGCGTCGGTCCACGGCATCCAGATCTCGTAGCCGAGGTCACCGGTATAGCCAGTTCGGGAAATGTCCACGGGCACTCCGGCGATTTTGCCACGGGTGACGCGGAAATATTTCAGGTTGGCGATGTCGGCTTCGGCAACGGCTTTCAGCAGCTTGGCTGACGTCGGGCCCTGCAAAGCGAGCGCTGCGACTTTCTCGGAAATGTCTTCGACCTGCACGTCCATGTTCAGGCCGTTTTGGCGGAACCAGCGCAGGCTGGGGTCGGCGGCCGTCCAGCGATAAACGTTTTCTTCCAGGCGCGAGATGGTGCCGTCGTCGATGACTTTGCCCTCTTCATCGCACCAGCAGCAGTAAATCACCTGCCCGACTTTCACCTTATTGATGTCGCGCGTGATGACGCGGTTCACCAGCCGGGTCGCGTCCTTGCCGGTGATCAGATACTTGTAAAGCGGCGAGATGTCGATGAGCGCGGCCGCGTTGCGAATGGCGTTGTACTCGTGTTCGTGATGAACTTCGTACACGCTCACGGTGTAGTACCCGGACCACTCGCGGTAGTTCAGGCTGTGGCACAGGGGAAAGGTTCGCTCGTGGAATGCAGTTCCGATGGGCAATGAAGTGGCCTCAGTTTCGCCGTCTTTCCGATTGTCTTGCCGCTGAAAATTGACCTCGCGACACGGCACTCGAAGGAAGCACTGAACTTCGGATTATATGCATCGCCTCCGTTCCGCGGCAAATTGAATAAAGGCCCACACGTAGGCTGCCCGATTCGTGTGTGTTACAATTCCCGCCACGCAGCGAGGGGGACGCTCTGCGGGCTGCCTGTCCGTTTCTCTTGGAGGAGATATGCGACTCGCCCTATGTGTGTTCCAAGGCCTCTTGCTTTCTGCCATCGGTCTGGGTCAGACCACTGGCATGCTTCCGGCGGGATGTCCGACGGAAATCGACGTCAAAAGCGACAAGCCACTCAACACAGTCAGCCTTCCACCTTCGAAGAAATGCAAGACCCGGAAGAAGAATGGATTTCTGCTTCCGGATCCAGCCTGCACTCCAGGCGCGATCAACGACACACTGACGCTGCCGGTGATGGAGAAACCAAACTTCAAAACCGATTGCGTCCGCGACCAGGCGACCTCGTCCGAGAAAAAGCATGACACCTATGCCTGGTACAAAATCACCAAACCCACCATTAATACCGGCAAGAATCAGGTGTGCGAACTTGATCACCTGGTCTCGCTGGAACTGGGAGGCACCGACACATTGGACAATATTTGGCCGCAATGCGGGCCTTCCAAGACCGTGCTGAACGCCAGGTTTTTCAAGCGGAAAGATGCAGTGGAGAACTTTCTGGCGGGAGAAGTGAGAAACGGAAAAATTACCCTGGCTGAAGCCCAGAAGCGTATCGCCGACGATTGGACGCAATTCCTGGATGAAGCCGAGGCCTGTCCCAAAGACGATTGCAGTAGTCCGTAAGCACTTGCTCTGTTTGTGTGGAGCAGAAGTGTAGAGCGGGCACTCCTGCCCGCTCTTTTTGTTGCGACAGGATCAGAAGACATTCCCCGCAATAAGTTGCAGACAAAATCCGCTCTTCTCGATAGAATGTCGCTTCACATGCGCACCGTGCTTCCATCCTTGTGCGGTATCCTCAGAAGCTGGACCGTTCTTCCTAGCGGGCTCTGATCTTCTCTTCCGCCTATTTCCCGACTCGCGTATCATTGCGTTTCCCTCCACCCGAACGTTAAAGCTAAGAGCTAGGAGCTATCGCGAATGGCTGGTTCGAGTTCATATGACGTAGTCGTGATCGGGGGCGGCCACAACGGGCTGGTCAACTCCGCCTATCTGGCAAAAGCAGGCAAGAAGGTACTGGTTCTCGAACGGCGCCACGTGCTGGGAGGCGCTGCCTGTACCGAAGAAATTGTGCCGGGGTTCAAGTTCTCCGTGTGTTCCTATGTGGTGTCGTTGTTGCGGCCGGAGATTATTCGCGACCTCGATCTTCCCCGGCACGGCCTGGAAATTCTCCCTCTGGACGGCACGTTTACGCCGATGCCCAGCGGCGACTACCTGTGGCGCGTGAACGATCACGGCAAGACACACCGTGAGATTGCCCGCCATTCGCGTGTAGACGCCGAAGCGTACGACGAATTCGGCAAAGCAATGCAGGCGATGTGCCGGTTCGTAAAGCCGATTCTCAGCATGGTACCGCCGGACCCGACCACACTGAATCCGCGCGAACTGATGAAGCTGTTGTTCATCGGGCGGCGGTTTCAGGGGATGTCGAGCTACGACAAGTACAACCAGGTGCAGCTCATGACCATGAGCGCCATTGATTTTCTCGATCAATGGTTCGAGACCGACGTGCTCAAAGCGACCATGTCGGCATCGGGGATCATCGGAACGTTTCTGGGAGTGCGCTCTCCCGGGACGGCCTACGTGCTGCTGCACCACTATATGGGGGAGATCGATGGAGCATTCCGCGCCTGGGGGTTCGCGCGCGGGGGCACCGGCGCGATTTCAAACGCGATCGCCGATGCGGCTCGCGAGGCCGGCGTGGAGATCCGCACCCAGTCAGGGATTTCGCAGATTATTGTGAAGAATGGCAAGGCCAAGGGCGTCGTTCTCGCTAACGGTGATGAAGTCTATGCCGATGTGGTTTCTTCCAGCGTGGACCCGCGGCTTACGTTCACGAAGTTCATTGAAGCCCAGCATCTGCCCGGCGACTTTCTGGAAGACGTGAACCGCTTTAAGTATCGCGGCTCTTCCGGCAAGGTCAACATGGCGCTCGATGCCCTGCCGAACTTTAAGTGCATGCCTGGACCGGGAGCGCATTTGCGGGGAGCGATTTCAATCTCGCCTTCGGTCGAGTACATGGAGCGGGCATACGACGACGCCAAGTACGGGAACTTCTCGCGTCATCCCTACATCGACATGGTTATTCCCTCGCTGACCGATCCCTCCGTCGCGCCTCCGGGCAAGCATGTGTTGTCGTGCTTCGTGCAGTACGCGCCCTACAAGCTGCGGCCGGGAATCACCTGGGACGATCAGAAAGAAGCTTTCGGCGATACCGTGGTGAACACGATTGCCGAGTACGCTCCGAATATCAAAGACATCATCCTTCACCGGCAGGTCATCACTCCGCTGGATCTGGAACGCGAGTGGGGGCTGAGCGAGGGCAACATCTTCCAGGGCGAGCTTTCGCTGGAGCAACTCTTCTTTCTTCGTCCTGTGCCCGGTTGGGCACAGTACCGGACCCCGATCAAGAACCTTTATATGTGCGGATCGGCGACGCATCCGGGCGGCGGCATCATGGGCGCGAACGGGCGACTCGCCGCGCTGGAGATTCTGAAAGACATCAAGGGAGCGGCATAGACATGGCCACGCAGCGCGATGTCGTCATCATTGGCGGCGGCCACAATGGGCTGGTCACCGCGTTTTATCTCGCCAAGGCCGGATACAAACCTCTGGTGCTCGAGCGTAGCGCGCAGATCGGGGGCGCGGCGGTCACGGATGAGTTTCATCCCGGGTTCCGTTGTTCGACTTTGTCGCACACGGCGGGACCGATCCGGCCGGGTATTGTCCGCGACATGCAACTGGAGAAGCACGGGCTCAAGCTAATTACACCGGAAGTCTGCGTGACGGCACTTTCGCCCGATGGGCGCGCGCTGTCGCTCTATCAGGACGTCGGGAAGTCGGCGCAGGAGATCGCGGCTTTCTCACAGAAAGATGCGGCGAAATATCCCGAGTTTGCGAAGTCGCTCGCGAAGATCGCGTCTGTGATTGGCGAAGCGCTGGCTACGACGCCACCCGACATCGACCATCCCAGCAGCGGCGACCTGTGGAGCATGCTTAAGACGGGACGGGCGATCCGCAAGCTGGGCAAGAGAGACATGTTCCGGCTGCTGCGCTGGGGGCCAATGGCTGTGGCCGATCTGGCGTCGGAGTACTTTGAAACAGAACTCCTGCGCGCGGTGATCGCGGCTCGCGGCGTCTTTGGGACATTTCTCGGGCCATGGTCGGCGGGAAGCGCGCTGGTACTGTTGATCCGCGCAGCGGCAGATCCGCATCCCGCGGGATCGGCGTGCTTCGCTGCAGGAGGCATGGGCGCGGTTACGCAGGCGATGGCATCGGCCGCCAAGGCAGCCGGCACAGAGATTCGCACCGGCGCGGAGGTCATTGAGATTCGCGTGCAGAACGGCGTCGCCACCGGCGTGCTGCTTTCAACGGGCGAAGAGATTCAAGCGCGCGCGGTCATCTCGAATGCCGATCCGAAACGTACTTTGCTCAAACTGACCGATCCCACGCATCTTTCGCCTGACTTCGTGCAGAAGTTGCAGCATTACCGCGGGAACGGCACGGTCGCGAAGGTGAACCTCGCGCTGTCCGGGTTGCCCAAGTTCACTGCTCTGAAAGACGGCGATGCGAGCGCTCTCAAGGGGCGCATTCACATCGGCAACGAGATCGACTATCTGGAGCGTGCGTTCGACGAATCGAAATATGGCAACTTCTCGCGCCAGCCCTATCTCGAAGCCACGATTCCATCGCTGACCGATCCGACGCTTGCGCCCGAGGGCAAGCACGTGATGTCGATTTACATGCAATACGCGCCGTATAAACTGAAGGGCGATTGGGAGGAGCAGCGCATGGTGCTGGGCCAGACCGTGGTGCAGACACTCGCGCAGTATGCGCCGAATCTGCCCGAACTGATTCTGACGCACCAGATCATTACCCCGCGCGACTTGGAAGACAAATACGGGCTGACTGGGGGACAGATCTTCCACGGGGACCTCGCGCTCGACCAGTTCTTTACCATGCGTCCGTTGCTGGATTGGGCGCGCTACAAGACACCGATTGAAAAGCTCTATTTGTGTGGCAGCGGGACACATCCGGGGGCGGGGCTCACCGGCGGCTCAGGCGCGAATGCCGCCCGCCAGATTCTGAAGGAATTGAAGCGCTGATTCTGCAGAGCCGGAACTTACGGTTGTTTCTTTTCGCTAAAATACTTCTCCAGGCTCTTTGGGACCCCGCGACAAGAGCAGTGCTTCTGATGTTCTTTGTGCCACTTGATTCTTTGAGCCAGGGTTGCCTTAGCGGGCATGCTGTTTTTCTGGTGCCAGGTTTTGTTCATCACGATTGCTCCATTGCATGAAGAATAGCGCCATTCTCCTGATTAGTTGTCCCGACCGCAAGGGCGAAGTCGCGACGATTGCGGACTTCGTATACCGGCACAATGGCAACATCCTCCATGCCGACGAGCATGCCGACGAAGAGTCTGGCCTGTTCCTGATGCGGGTCGAGTTCGATCCTAAGGACTTCGACATCGATCTGACTGAATTCGGCAAGCACTTCTCGCCCGTGGCGGAAGCCTTCAACATGACGTGGCGGCTGGCGCAGTCTTCGCAGCGTCAACAGATGATCATTTTGGTGTCGAAGTACGACCATTGCCTGGTCGATATTCTCTATCGCCACAAGAGCGGCGAACTGGCGTGCGAGATTCCACTGATCATTTCAAATCATGCCGACAACCAGGCGATTGCCGAGTTCTACAAGATTCCCTACGCGATTGTTCCGGTCGCAAAGGACAACAAGGGGCAGGCCGAGGCGACAATCCATTCTCTGATTGATCAGCACAAAGCGGATTTTATGGTATTGGCTCGGTACATGCAGATTCTGTCGAACGACTTCGTGAACCGGTACCCGCAGCGGATCATCAACATTCATCACTCCTTTCTTCCGGCCTTCGTGGGCGCGCGACCGTATCATCAGGCGTTCGAGCGAGGCGTGAAACTGATCGGCGCAACCAGTCACTACGTGACGGAAGTACTCGACGACGGACCGATCATCGAGCAGGATGTCGTCCGGGTCTCGCACCGCGACACAGTCGAAGACCTGATCCGCAAGGGCCGTGACCTGGAGAAGGTCGTGCTGTCGCGCGCCGTGCGCTGGCACGTGGAGAACCGGGTTTTGCTGTACGGGAACAAGACCGTGGTCTTCTGAACCGCAACGTCGGCGTCTAACAACAACAAACCAGGTAGGCCCGGACGCATTCGTCCGGGCGGCTCACTTCGGGGGCGGACGAATGCGTCCGCTCCTACGTGGTTTCGCCGGTGCTCCGCAGATTCTCTCTCTCCGCATAAGTGCATGTACTTCCGCGGCACGATTTCGCCACGTGAGAGTGGCACTCCGGTGGTAACTTGCACCGGAAGTAACATTTCGTCTTTACTTAGACATTAGTAAAGTTTCAGGAGAACTCTCGTTTTCGGGGGCGCTTTTGTCCGAAGATCTTCGGTTTGAACTAGCCATCCTGGCGACCGTCCAGGGCTTCTACCAGAAGCTCATGGTGGCATCGCTGGGTGGAGAAGTGCCCGTCCCGAGCGGTTTGGACGAGGACGCGCTTCGCCATTCCGAGCGCGAACTGCCGAACACGCTGTCGCGCATGTACCGCTGGCTGCATTTGCTCGATATGGCGATCACGCCCGCGATGCTGCGGCAGGCGCTCACTCCAGACACCGACTCCGAAGTGGCTGAGGCTCTGCTGCGCTACTTTGTGCGGCGCCGCGAACCCAGCGATGTGAACCGCGACAAGACAGACCTGATCGCGACATTCCTGTACCGGCATCCGCGCGTGCCCGGGCAATGGCAACAGAGTGGGTATGGGCTGGATGGCGCGCTGCCGCTCTCCCCGTTCGAAATTGCGCTGATTGAAATTCTGGCCGACTCCGATGTGCCCTCGCTGCCGGAGGAGCACGTGCAATTGCTGCGGCGTTTCGACCCGCTGCGCGAAGAGATTGCGCGCTTTCGGGATTTCAACTCGCTGATCGATTCCGGCATCGTTGGACGCGTGCGGGAACTTAAGCAGTGGCTGGATGCGTCGTTCTATCATCCCGGAGTGCTAGCCACGGTTTCGGCCTACAACGCGACCTTCGGCAGGAGATTTGACGAGCTATTCGTCAAGGCGCTGACCGAGATCAAGACCTTCGGACAGGCACTGGAAGACATGGGCGGAACCATTCTAACCACGGTCGACGGGGTGGAAGTCACTGTGGAACACGTGGCTGCAATTCAAGAGAAGCAAATGCTGGAGGCTGACTACGGCAGCACGCTGGAGAAATTTCGCCGGGTTTCGAAATTGAAGAAGGAACTGGACCGGCGTCCGCCGATCCGGCGGTCACTGCTGAACCCGACCGCACGCACATCGCGTACCGCAGGCGGAGCTGGGGCAGCGCCTAAGGCAGCCAAAATAGCCGCCGTAAAGACCCCAACTGCTCCTCTGGTATTTCAGCCGCCGACCGTAACCGCACAGCAACTCTCGGCAGAGGAAAGCAAGCTCAGGCGGGTTGAGGAGTCGATTCGCGTCTTTGTGCGCGTCGCCGATCCGAAGTACCGTCAGGTGGTGCCGATGCGTTTCTTCAACCTGACGTTGACCTCGCCCGAAGCCGACGCGTACGGAGCTCCGTTTTTGGAAGAGAAGAGCCTGCGTGCCGATGTGGCTCGCACTCTGATCCGGCTGGTCTCGATTTCCGCACGCATCAGCACCGAATTGGAAGAACTGAAGCGCAGCCAGAAGATGTCCTCTCTGTGGAAGCTCCACGCCGACGCGGTGGTTGTGCTGCTGGATATGGCCAGCAGCTCCACCGAAGACGCGGGCAGCGTTGCCAAAATGGTCGAGCAGAGCGGCGCAGCAGCCGCAGCCAGAGGGATTCACGAGTCCGTGCAGAAACTGCGCAACCAGGCCGACGTCGCGGTGAAGACTCTCGCCAACGTAAGCTAGACCTCGTCGTCTTCCTCTTCGAAAGAATCCAACCTCAAACTCTGTGTAGAGTTTTTCTTCGGGCTTGTCCTTATGTTGTGCGGGCAACGGAAAGATCAGGGATTCCTGCTTTGGGAAAACGGCTGTTTACCGTTTTGTCACTGGGGTACCCCCTCCCCCCGGTCTATTGGAATCATCGACTTAGCGCCAAAACTGGAAATAATCTATGGGCTGCAACAACTTACGGGCAAAATCTTGAGCCGTAAGGAGTTAGGCTGGGGGAGTTGGGTGTCAAAGAGCTTGGCTGAAGCCTATAGGATCGAGCGATCGGCCTCGTGCGTCAAGACCACGAAAGTAGCTATGTGTCAGTTTCTGTTTCGTCTTTCAGCGCCGAAAATCCGGTGCTTGGTTGTGAGCGCTAAGGCCTGTGGGTGTTGAAAAAGTCACTGAGATTAGCAGGTGGAATTCAGCAGAAGCATGTTAGAAGGAAGTGATCCTGCCCATGC
>JADGNQ010000394.1 GCA_017883385.1 Candidatus Sulfotelmatobacter sp. | reverse complement strand
TGGAAGCATGGCGACAGTGGCCACTCGGCGGGAGAAGAAAACGTGCCTAACAAAAAGAGACAAGAATCGACTTGACTCCGACCGGCCTTCTCATGGAAGACGCCGCATTGCCTCCGCGCGAAAATCAAACATCGTTTCCAGGTCGCGCTTCACCACTGCCCAGTGGGCCAGCCGTCCAGCCCATCCGAAGGGCAGCGCATACGTAACCTTGTCGCGCATCGTCGTCCCTCCATCGTGCTCGGTAAACCAGTGCTCATGATTCCACAGAGCATAGGGACTTTTGACTCCGCGGTCCACGAATCCGTGCGGAGGGTTCCATTCGCTGATCTCCGTTGTCCACCGGATCGGCAGCATGCGCCATCGCAGCCGGTAGCGGATCAACGAACCCGCCACCAGGCTCTCCGGAGTCTCCACCATTCGGAAGTCGAGCCAGGGCGGCGTAAGTACCTGCAGGTTTTCCGGTCGTGAAAAAAATAAGTACACCTCGCCCACCGGTCCGGGCAGCCACTGCTCGCGATTCAGCGAATAAGTATGCATTTTCTTGCACTCTGGGAGCGTTTCTTACCTCTCCACAATAAGCGATGACAACACTGTGAGCCGCACGCCCGTGCCCTCCGGAAAAAGCTCACCGAGGGGATTGACATCGGCCTCAAGCTCTGGCAAAAAGAGAAGGCGCGTTATGGCTCAGTGGAACGTCAAAGCGTCGACTCTGTTCATCCTCGGCTGCGTGGTCGTTCTCATGCTCCTGATCGTCGTGTTGCCCGACGTCGACCTGCCCGATACTGCGTTTCACCGGGGTACCGCCCCGGCTGTCGTCCACGCCCAAGCTACGGCTGCACCCGCTGCGGTCACGGTCGCCGCCGTTTTGCAATTCCCGGATGCTGCGGAAGGCTACCCTCCTTTTTACCAGCCCGGAGAACCGATCATCAGCCCGGATCCGAATTCCCGTCCCATTCTGCTTCGTTCCATTCGCCGCTAGCGACTTGGCTGCGCTGCGCTCAAGCTTGCTTCGTATCGCGAAGCAGGGAGGGGGGCAGTGAGGCCAGGATTCCGGATTCCCGGGGGGGACTACCGGTTTCGCAGCCACTGCCCCATTTTTCATCCGATGGACCAACCGCGTAAGCGACGAGGAGCATGTCATGACTTTCGACAACGACCAGGTACCGATTCATCCCGTAGCCCAACTTCTTCAACAGGCCTCCGCCACAACAGGCTTCACCCCCGCTGAAATCGTGGCTTTGGTCGACTGCGAGTTGGATACCGATCATCTGCTCGAGTACATCACAGCCGTAATGTCGAACCGCATGAACTGAAGACTGCCCTCCTCCTGCTGCTAGTTGCTCGCGACCGTTTCTCGCCCCGAGGACTCGGAGAATCTGCCAGCCCTGTGTTCTAATCTCCGCGTCGCAATTCTCGTCATCAGAAACAATCTGGAGAACGCATGTACCTTGCCTGCCCGAAACGCCTCGCTGTTGCGCTCGCGATTGTGACTTTCATAGGTACGATGCTGGCGCAGGCGCCCGCGCCGTCCGTCGCGCCGCCCGCCGATCTCGACACCTACGTCGGCGCGTCGATGAAAACCTTCGACGTTCCCGGAATGGCCGTGACCATTGTGAAAGACGGCAAAATTGTTGTCGCCAAAGGCTACGGCGTTCGCAAACTGGGCGACCCCACTCCGGTCGACGAATTTTCCTTGTTCGGCATCGGCTCGAACACGAAGGCGTTCACGACGGCCGCACTGGCCACTCTGGTCGATGAAGGCAAGCTCTCATGGGACGATCCCGTCTACCAGCGACTCCCCGGCTTCGTCATGTACGACCCCTACGTGTCGCACGAAATGACCATCCGCGATCTGCTGACCCACCGCAGCGGCATGGGACTCGGCGAGGGCGATCTCCTCTTCTGGCCGCACTCCACCTACACGCGCGAGGAAATCATCTACAAGCTGCGCTTCATGAAGCCCGCGTCCAGTTTCCGCAGCCACTACGCCTACGACAATCTGCTGTACATGACGGCAGGACAGATCATTCCCGCTGTGACCGGCGTTTCCTGGGACGACTACGTCCGCCAGAAGATTTTCACACCGCTGGGCATGAGCCACTCCAACGTCACCAACGTGAATATCAAGCCCGGAGACAATGTCGCTTTCCCTCATTCGAGCATGGATGGCAAACTGCAGGTCATCCATTTCGAAGTGCTCGACAACGCCGGCCCAGCGGGCGCCATCAATTCCTGTGCCGCCGACATGGCCAAATGGGTGCAATTGCAACTCAATCGCGGCAAGTTCACCGACCGCGATGGCCGGCTCTTCAGCGAGCAGCGTTCCAAGGAAATGTGGACGCCACAGACGATTCTTCCGACCGGCGATCCTCCACCGCCTTTGGCCGGATTGAAAACCAAGTTCGCCGACTACGCCCTGGGCTGGGGATTGCGCGACTACCATGGCCGCAAACTAGTTGGCCACACCGGAGGCGTCGCCGGATTCGTGTCGCGCGTCATGCTCGTGCCCGAAGAGAATCTCGGCGTCGTCGTCCTCACCAATGCAGAAGAAGGCGGCGCATTCGATTCCATCCTCTACCACGTGCTGGATCACTACTTCCACCTACCGCCCACCGACTGGGTCGCCGCCTACAAATCTCTGAAGGACACGCAAGAAAAAGACGCAGCAGAGACCATGAAAAAGGCCGAAGGCGCCCGCGCGGCCGACTCCAAGCCCTCACTTCCACTCGATAAATATGCGGGCGTCTACAACGACGCGTGGTACGGCCCCATCACCATTCGCATCGAGAACGGTGCTCTGGTCATGACCTTCGATCACACGCCCACCATGATCGGCGACCTGCAACACTGGCAGCACGATACATTCAAAGCTCACTGGCGCGACCGCACCATCGAAGACGCGTTCGTGACTTTCGCCCTGAACCCGGACGGCACAATCGACAGCGCAAGAATGGCTGCAGTCTCTCCGCTGGCCGACTTCAGCTTCGACTATCAGGACTTGCTGTTGAAGCCAGCAGAGAAGAAGTAAGGCAATGAATCAGTGAGGGCAAGAAACTCGAGGGTGCC
>JADGNQ010000051.1 GCA_017883385.1 Candidatus Sulfotelmatobacter sp. | reverse complement strand
TCTCAGTTCTCAGTTCTCAGTTCTCAGTTCTCAGTTCTCAGTTCTCAGTTCTCAGTTCTCAGTTCTCAGTTCTCAGTTCTCAGTTCTCAGTTCTCAGTTGCCCGATGCTTCTTCGGGCGTTCCCGTAACTCAAAACTTGTAACTTTTTTCTGACGGGAGAGTCCTATCTGGTTGAAGATAGAGGGGACGAAATCCGTGTGGGGCGGAAGCGCGTATAAAGGATGGGGGTTCACATGCTGATCAAGAAAGCGGAAGACATTCGTTCGTCGGAGATTACTTCCAAGAGTTTGTATCTGAACCGCCGGAAGTTTCTGGCGGGGGCAGCCATCGCTGGAGTCGCGGCGGCGACAGGTGTTGGGCTGCGCGAGGTCGTCACGCCTTCGACCACTGTGCTGGCCGGCGCCAAAATTGACGGCATCAAGAAGAGCCCTCTGAGCACCACTGAGACGGTTACTCCCTACAAAGACGTTACGCACTACAACAACTATTACGAGTTCTCTACCTCGAAGGACGAACCCGCGGAGCTCGCAAAGAACTTCCGCACGCAGCCCTGGAAGGTGAAAATCGACGGGCTGGTCGACAAGAAGCAGGACCTCGATGTGGACACGATCCTCAAGATGGCCCCCGCCGAGGAGCGCATCTACCGTCATCGCTGCGTGGAAGGATGGTCGATTGTCGTGCCGTGGGTGGGGTTTCCGCTGAGCGAACTAATCAAGCGCGTGAACCCCACGAGCAAAGCGAAATTTTTGGAGTTCACTACTCTTTACGATCTGAACCAGATGCCGGGTCAGCAGCGGCATGTGCTCGAGTGGCCGTACGTGGAAGGGCTCCGCATGGATGAGGCGATGCATCCGCTGGCGTTGCTTTGTTTTGGCATGTATGGGGAGGAGCTTCCGAATCAGGATGGAGCGCCGCTTCGCATCATCGTGCCCTGGAAGTACGGCTTCAAGAGCGCGAAGGCCATTGTGCGCATTCGCTTCACCGACAAGCAGCCGGTGAATACATGGAACATTTCTGCTCCGACGGAATACGGGTTCTACTCCAATGTGAATCCGAATGTGGACCATCCGCGCTGGAGCCAGGCCAAGGAACGGAGACTGGGTGAGTTCCTCAAGCGACCGACCCTGATGTTTAATGGCTACGGAGACCAGGTGGCCAGCTTGTACAACGGAATGGATTTGAAGAAAGATTTCTAGGACAGGGATTAGGGCCTAGGGATTAGGGGGCGAGCGATTACGGATGTCGTCAGGCCGACTAACCCCTGATCCCTAACCGCTGACGCCTTTTCTTATGCTGCGTTACCTTAAACCCGCGATTTTTCTGGCTGCTCTCGTCCCGCTGGCATTGCTTGTTTGGGACGGACTCCATGGCTCGCTCGGAGCCAATCCCATCGAAGCCATTACCCATAGCACCGGCGACTGTACGCTGACTTTCCTGCTGATCACGCTGTCGGTCACTCCACTGCGCAAGCTGACGCGCCAGTACTGGCTGATCGGCCTGCGTCGGATGTTCGGGCTGTTCGCCTTTTTCTACGGCACGCTGCACCTGATGACTTACGTCTGGCTCGATAAGTTTTTCAACGTTCACGAAATGCTGGCCGACATTGCCAAGAGGAAATTCATCACAGCAGGAATGACGGGTTTCGTGTTGATGATTCCCCTAGCGCTCACGTCCACCAAGTGGGCGATCCGAAAGATGGGCGGCAAGCGCTGGCAGGCCCTGCACCGGCTGATCTATTTCAGTGCCGCCGCGGGAGTCATTCACTACATCTGGCTAGTGAAAGCGGACCTGAAGAACCCGTTGGAGTATGGGGCCGTGCTCGGAGTGCTGTTGCTTTACCGGGGAGCGGCATGGATTGCGGCGCGGAGACCGGTCGGGGCGAAGGTGGCAGTCTCGGCAGACTGATTCGGTATACGTCTTCGGTTTCGAAAAATGCGAAGGGCGCGGTCGTCGAAGAAGTTCACGGCCGCGCCCTCTGTGTTTGCCTGCACCGATCAGCGACGCTTCAGAGCCCCCTTGGCGGGCCTCACGCCCGGCTTCAGACGCAACGCGGCCAAATGCCTGGCCGCCAGGTTTGACTTGGCGCTGGCGTTCTGCAACTGGAATGCGCCGAGCCCAACTTGGGGGTTGGGATTGGTATCTACTTCCACGAACACGGAGGTGGAGTTGTCCACCACGTAGGAAATCAGGTTGAAAGAACTGGAGGTGATCTGGCCCCGCCCGCTGTTGGTGGAGTCGGCGGTGTAGGTCCCGGTGAATGACCTGTTTCCGTTCAAAGTACCCAGATCGTTGAAGTCGACGAGTCCGGAGAAACTGCCGTTGGTGTTGGTAAACTCGGCGATGTCGTCCTCTTCGCCGTTCGGGTTGACGCCGGTGAGGTTCAGTCCGTAGCCCTGCCCCGAGGCCAGCGTAGTGCTGCTCTGCAACATGGCCACGCCGCTGGTAATCCCATTGGCATCAATTTCCAGAAGTTGCAGGCCGCCGGTCGAGGGATACGCCGCAAAGATGGTGGTGCCGGACAGGCTGGCGTTGTTGAAGCCGGTCAGCGTCAGGGTGGAGCGTCCGTTTGCCGGTGCCGTGTAGAGGCCAGCGAACCCTATTCCCGTTGTCACCGTGCCCCCGTCGTTCAGGTCTTCACTGGAGGTGCTGGAGACGTTTCCAGTCCCATCGGTCACGATGAAACCCCCGGCCACGAAGGGGACTCCCGCGACAAAGTCCACACCTGCGGCGGTGAAGACGTTGGTGCCGACTGGGACAGAGGTCAGTTGCGGGAAAGCATCGCCGGCGAGAGCCGCAACACCATCCGTTTCAATAAACTTCAGGTGGTTTGCGTCAATGGGATAGACATCGAAAGTCAGTGTCCCGAGTGTTGTCGAAGTAACGAGTTGCGCGGTGCCTGGTGCGCCGGCCGTACCCACGAGCACGCTGCCGTCGAGGGTCAGTAGATCGAGGATCGTCGTGGAATCATTGATGTCCTGGACGCCATTGCTCATAGTGCCAGCACCGTCGAGAGTGAACCCTGCGAGCGACGCCATGGGATTGAGGCCGCCATCAATGCCGGTGAGACTCAGCGCATAGGATTTCTCGATGTCAGTCTGGCTCACCGTGGCCTGCAAATCGAGCGTGCCGCTGCCGGTGCCGCCAGTGTCGAACTCAGTGATCTGCCCGTGTTCGCTCGAGGTCAGAACGAAATCGAAGCCAAAGGTTCCCAGCGAGGTCTTGACGGTCGCAATTCCGCGTCCGTCAACGGTAACGTGATAGGTGCTTCCGCTGCTCGCGGTCACGAGTCCCACACCTAACCCGTTGGGATTGTTCATGTCAAACGTGCCACTGCTGACGCTGCCATTGCCATCCGCAGTCAGGGTACCGGTCAGCTCTAGAAGGTTCCCAGCCGTGTCGGAACCAATGATCGAAAACACATAGGTTCCCTTCAGGTTGCTGTTGCTGAAACCGCCGGTGGGCGGCGGAGTGGCCTTGTTGCTACTGCTCCCGCATCCAGCGAGGGCCGCAAGAGAAAAAAGGGCCATGGGCAGAACCAAACGATTGCGTAACGACATAACATCCCCCTGACGAAAGGTTTTGGCGCAGAGTGGGTCTTCTGAGCTCAGGTTAGCACGATTGAGTTGCCGCTTGATTCAACCCGAACCTCGGAGATTAGTAGCGCGGGAAGACAAATATTTCGAGGCTCTTTACATCTCTTTACGTTGAGACCAAAGCGTTGTCATCCTGGCGGCGTTCTTGGCCCCGAAGGATCTATGGCAACTGGCCGCAGAGTGCATAGATCCTTCGCTTCGCTCAGGATGACAGAGACGGCTTACGGATGTACCTCAGCTTCCTGTCCAGCAAGTCCCCGCAGCGATTCTTCGTAGGGGGCTCGCGCAATCCCTTTTTCGGTGATGATGGCGGCCACGTACTTTGCTGGGGTTACGTCGAAGGCGGGGTTTTCGACGCCGACCCCGTCCGGAACCATCTGTTTTCCCGCGATATGGGTGACTTCCCTGGCGTTGCGCTGCTCAATGGGGATTTGGCTGCCGTCGGGGCAGGCCAGGTCGACGGTGGAAATCGGCGCGGCCACGTAGAACGGGATGTTGTGTTCTTTGGCCAGAATGGCGACGGTGTACGTTCCAATCTTGTTGGCCACGTCGCCATTGGCCGCAATGCGGTCGGCGCCGACTACGATGGCCCCGATTTTGCCCTGCTTCATCATCACACCAGCCATGTTGTCGGCGATCACGGTCGTGGGGATGCCGTCTTTCATCAATTCCCATGCGGTCAGGCGCGAGCCTTGCAGGAAGGGCCGCGTTTCGTCCGCGTAGACATGGATTTTCTTGCCCTGCTCAACGGCCGCGCGGATCACGCCGAGGGCGGTACCGTATCCGGCGGTGGCGAGCGCGCCGGCGTTGCAGTGAGTGAGGACTCCGCCTTCGCTGGGCATGAGCGTTGCGCCGTGGCGTCCCATGGCCTGATTGGCGGCGATATCTTCGGCGTGCATGCGTTGAGCTTCCTCGATCAGATCCCGCTTGATCTGAGGAATGGGGCGGATGCGGATGCGTTCGAATTTTTCCTGCATGCGGCGGATCGCCCAGAAAAGATTGACGGCGGTTGGGCGAGTCTTGCCGATGAGGTCGCAGATCTGGTCGAAGTCGCGCTTCAGGTCGCCGGTCGATTCGGCTTTGGAATTGTTCACGCCGAGCGCGATACCCATGGCGGCGGCGACGCCGATGGCAGGCGCTCCGCGGACCACCATGTTGCGGATGACGTCGGCCACCTGCTCGTGGGTCTTGCAGGTGACGTAGGTTTCTTCGGTGGGCAGCTTCGTCTGGTCGATGAAGCGTACGCCGCGGTCGGTCCATTCCAGAGTTTGGATCATAGATCAGTCGTTGGTTGTTCGGCGTTGGTCGTTAACGCAACCTCTTGCTTAGGGCTTATGCGCCTCACAGCGGTTGCGGGGATTATTCGTAACTGCCGGCCTTCCACACACTTCGCAAGCCGCTGCTGCCGCAAAAATGACAGGACCGGTCTCGTCGTTTTGCAGGACGTGTTCTTTCCGCACGTCGGTCGCGGTGAAAATGGAAACAAATGGTGCCGGAGACGCCGCCTTCTCCACGTTTGGACGGCCCTTGGCTTCTTCCCGCTCGACCAGGCACATCGCACCGACAACTTCGAATCCGAATTCACGCGCCGCTTCAATGGCCTGAACCGTCGATGCACCTGTGGTGCAGACATCATCCACAATCACGACGCGGGCGTTCTTTTCTCGGAAGCCCTCAATACGCTGTCCTGTGCCGTGCTGCTTTTCGGCTTTGCGCACGAGAAATCCGTTCAGTTCGCCACTGACCACGGAAACCGCCACCACGATGGGATCCGCTCCCATGGTGAGGCCGCCGATGGCCTGGGGCTGCCAACCGCTCTGGCGGATTTCCTCAAGAAATACTTCTCCCGTGAGGCGCGAGCCTTTGGCGTCGAGGGTCGTCGTGCGGCAGTCGATGTAGTAGTCGCTGGTCCCGCCGGACGAGAGCTTGAATTCGCCCAGGCGGAAGGACTTGTGAGCAAGTGTGCTGAGCAACTTTTGACGCGAGGAATGCATAAAAATCTACGATATCACGGGCGCATGGCTGCCCGCGCCCGACCTCAGCTCTCATACCTCAGACCTTGGCCTCACGCGCTTCTGCGCGCGCGGCGGGCCCGGTTCGCGTGGTAACCTGAGTTTTGGATGATAGTTAGCACAAGACGTAGCAAGCTACGTCTCTACCAACCGGTTTTGAATCGAGGGATGAGAGTGCAGAGTTTTGGACGGTGTTTTTCCTTTCTTCGTAGTGGATTCCTTCTTGCGGGACTGATCGTGCTTGGGTTGGGCAGTGCTGCCTTTGCCGACGGGACGCGATCGTGGGAGCAGTCGAAGTTTGACGAGCTCACCAAAGGGACGGCGACGGGAGTGGCCATTCGCAGTGGGGGCGGGCTGGAACTGGCTCCAGCGTTCAAGCTGCTTTATGCGACGCCCTCGACCTACATATGGGCGGTAGGTGCGGATGACGCGGGGAATGTGTACGCGGCGACCGGGGCTCCCGCTCGAGTGTACAGAATCACGCCGCAAGGTCAGGCGACGATCATTTTTGAGCCGCAGGAGTTGCAGGTGCAGACGCTTGAAGTTGCTCCGGGAGGAGTGATATACGCGGCGACGGCCCCGGATGGCAAGGTCTACAAGATCGAGCACAAGGCGGGAGAAAAGGTCGAGGCGGCGAAGGCCGACAAGGGCGCCGACAAAGATCCGAAAGATGCGGCGAAGCCGGTTCTGGATCCGTCGTGGAGTTCTTCCGTATATTTCGCGCCGGGGACGAAATACGTCTGGGATCTTCTGCTGGACAAGTCCGGAACCCTGTACGTGGCGACGGGTGATCATGGGGAGATCTACAAAGTCACCGCGAAAGGCGAGCACTCACTCTTCTTCAAGAGCGATGAGACGCACATCCGCGTGCTGGCGCTGGACGCGCAGGGAAACGTGATTGCCGGTACGGATGGGAGCGGCCTGGTGTACCGGATTTCTCCGGCGGGGGACGGCTTTGTCCTGTACAGCGCCCCCAAAAAAGAGATTACCGCGCTGACTCTGGATCGAGCAGGGAACATCTATGCCGCGGGAGTGGGCGAGAAGAAGACTGGGACTGGGTTGAGTCCGATCGGCGGTGGCTCGGCGATGATCACGATGGGTGCGAATGCGCCGGGGGCGACCGGGCCGCAGGGTCCCGGAATCACACTTACGCCGTCGCCTGGTACGGTACAGATGGGACCATTTCCGTTTCCTGGCGGAGGGGCCAGCGGCGGGTCCGATGTGTACCGGATCGCGCCAGACGGATCGCCGTCAAGGATCTGGACTTCGCATGAGGACATCGTGTATGCGCTGGCCTTCGATTCACATGACCGCCTTCTGGCTGGAACGGGAAACCGGGGCCATGTTTTCGCAATTGAGGGCGCGGACGAGTTTTCTGATCTGTTGAAGGCGGCGGCGTCGCAGGTGACGGGGTTTGCGAAGGCTCCTGGCGGTGGACTTTACGCTGCCAGCAGCAATCTGGGAAAGATTTTTGTCCTGGGGCCGGGTCCGGAGAGCGAAGGTACCTACGAAAGCGACGTGTTTGACGCGAAGATTTTTTCCCGCTGGGGACGGGCGGAGTTCCGCGGCGCCGGGAATGTGGAGTTGCTGGCACGGAGTGGCAATGTGGACAATCCTGACCGGAACTGGAGCGTGTGGAAGAAAGTGGATTTGAACAAGGAATCCGGGATGGAAGTTTCGCCTGCCCGCTACGCTCAGTGGAAAGCGGTGCTGCACGCCGGGACCGCGCACCCGGCAGTGGACAGCGTGACATTGAATTACTTGCCCAAGAACATGGCCCCGGAAATTGATGATGTGACGGTGCAGATCGGTGTGCGTTATCAGCCGCTGTCGAAGTCCACGGGGATCTCTCTGAGTACGGATGTCGGTGGATCGTCGGGGAGCCATTTTGAATCGCCGGTGCCAAGCAGTCACGATCGCGATGCCATTGGTGTGAAGTGGAACGCGCACGACGAAAACGACGATCAACTGGTGTACTCGGTCTACTATCGTGGTGACGGCGAAACCCGCTGGCTGTTGCTGAAAGACAACCTGACCGACAAGGCGTATTCGTGCGATGCCAGTCTGCTTCCAGATGGAGGCTACACGGTGAAGGTGGTCGCTTCGGATGCGCCGTCACACTCGCCTGGCGAGGCGCTGACCTCCGAGAGGGTGAGTCGGCGCTTCGAAGTGGATACGACGCCGCCGCGGATCGAGAACCTGACCGCATCGCTAGAAGGCAAGCAGATTCGCGTACGCTTCCGCGCGGAGGATGGATTTTCGACGATCAAACGCGCGGAGTATTCAGTGGACGCGGGAGACTGGAAGTATGTCGAACCCATGGGGCAGTTGTCGGACGCGAGGACGGAAGACTACGACTTCAAGGTTGCGCCGGAATCGGGGAACGACGCTGCGTCCGAGCATGTGGTTGTCGTGAGGGTCTACGACAAATACGAAAACATGGGCGCAGCCAAGACCTTATTGAAGCGGAAGTAAACCGGGAAATTTCTCTTCGGACCCGCGGTCCTTGCGACCCTCTTGATCTGGACATGCCCTAAAGTCGTCTTTCGGAGAACAGATCGTAAGGCAATCAACATAGAGGCGTACCGTCGAACTGTCCCGTTCCTACGTAGGATTTGCCGGTGCCGGAGTTTCTGTTGCACTGCCGATCGAAGTTAGTTCGCCGGCATGGCGGAGTTCCGGGAAGAGCCACGCCCACACGGCGATCACCACAAGAGTCCCGATGCCACCCAGGATAACGGCGGGAACGGTCCCCAACCATTGTGCGGTCACGCCCGACTCGAACTGGCCGAATTCGTTGGAAGTGCCAATAAAGATCATGTCTACGGCGGTGACGCGCCCGCGCATTTCATCTGGCGTGGCGAGTTGCGTGAGCGTGGCGCGGATGATGACGCTGATCATGTCGCTGGCGCCCAGCAGCAGCAACGCGATCAGCGAGAGCGTGAGGCTGCGCGAGATGCCGAAGATGATTGTGAAGATTCCGAATCCGGCGACAGACCATAGGAGCGCGATGCCAGAGCGGCCGCGCAACGGGCGGTGCGCGAGCATCACGGCCATCAGCGCGGCGCCGACTCCGGGCGCGGTGCGCAGCAGGCCCAGTCCCCAGGGTCCGGTGTGAAGGATCTCGCGGGCGTAGACGGGGAGCAAGGCGACCGCCCCACCGAGGAGCACGGCGAACAGATCGAGAGAGATTGCGCCCAGGATGAGCTTCTTGCTCCAGATGTAGTGAAGTCCGGCAAAGACAGTTTTGAACGTCATCGGTTCGCGCGAACGGGCTTTGACTTCGGGCTTAATGCGGAAAGTGGAGAGCGTCGCTCCAATGGCGGTCAGCATAGCAATGGCGTAAACAACGGATGGGCCGCGAAACAGGGCATAGAGGATGCCTCCGAACGAGGGCCCCAGGATCGTGGCGGTCTGAAAAGTCGTCGCGTTCCATGCAACGGCGTTGGGGAAGTGCTCTTCCGGAACCAGTTGCGGGAGAATGGAGCGGCTGGCCGTGCCGTTAAAAGACCGGACGATACCGAGCAGGACCAGCACAACATAGATCGCGGCTACCGAATGAACACTACGGTGCGCGAGCGTAAACAGCAGGGCGAAGCATACTGCGAATCCGGCGTAACAGGCGGAGAGTACCTTGCGACGCTCGAAGCGGTCAGAGGCGTGGCCAGAGATGGGAAACAGCAGAATCCCCGGAAGAAACTGGGCGAGGCCCACGTAGCCCAGGTCGAGCGGGCGCTTGGTGATCTCGTAGACCTGCCATCCTACGGCTACTGCCTGCATCTCGACCGCCGCCACAATCAGGAAGCGGGCGATCTGGAACAGAACGAACGCGGGATGGGTGAAGGCGGCGCGTCCGGCTCTGGCGTCGGCGGGGGCGGGCATGAACTCTTACTGTGCCATAGAAAGCCAGGAATGTGCACAGTGAAGAGCGCGCATTTCCGGCGGGACTTGGCGCGATGGTTCAGGACTTCTCTGACGCGAGATACACCACAACGAGGCTGAGTAGCGCCAGTACTCCGAAGCCAGAAACCAACAGCAGGAGATTCCAGTCGATTTGTCCAGATCCGATGGGTAGAGAATGAAGGGCTCGCAGAGGCGCGAGCGCTGACCACCATGACGCCCAATGCAGACCGTGGCGGTATTGCGACGCAACAAAGACTATGCCCACGAACACATTGACGAACAAAGCGAAAGTCTGCGCGATCGTGATGGGCCGGCTGACGCGCTCGGTCGCTGCGTTCCGGCGGCGCAGTTGCGCTCGCCACCACAGGAGGCTCGATGAACCGCAAAGTGCTACGTGCTCCGATTCACTCCGCGCTCGTTGGAACGTCCGCGTCACTAGAACGAGATCGCCGCAGCTGCCGCAGGCATCCACGTGGGCGCGCAATTCCGGGCCGCAGCCCTCGGGCCAGTGACCATTCTTCAACGCCTGAGTGAGCTCGTTTTCGTAGGAGCAAGTGCGAAGCGTCATGTGTTTCCCCGATCTGCGTCGATCTGCTTGCGGAGCAGCCGGGCAATTTTTCGCCGCGCCCGGAAAAGCAGCAGGCGAATGCCAGCCGCGCTCAGGCCGGTGATCTCGGAAATCTCGCGATGCGAATAGCCCTCGGCGTGGGCGAGCCAAAGGAGCTGTCGTTCGCGCGGGCGCATGCGGGCCAATGCGGGGTCGAGAATGGCCTGCGAATCGATGCGCGATAACCCGTCGCGAGCCGCTAGAAACTGTTCGGGAACGTCTTCAAGGCAGGCTGCTCGCGGCCGTTTCCAGTGGTCGCGCAAGAGATTGGTCGCAATGCGGTACAGGTAGCGCCGGTAGTTAACTTCGCCGCCTTCGGGGCGCGAGGCACACAGGAAGCGGAGATAGCTTTCCTGCATCAGGTCGTCCGCCAGTGTGGGATTTCCTGAGACTCGCGCGAGATAAGCCCGCAGCGCCGGCGCGGAGCGCTGATAGAAGCCGGCGAAGGCATCGCTGTCCATGGGCAGTTCATCTGTTCGCGATGCCACGCGAGTCTCGACATTCGGGATGGCGTATGCCCCGGTCGTATCGGTTTTCCTCATGGCTGCATTCCAGAGCAGGCCGTCATCCGGCTGCTGCGTGGATCAGGCAGCAAGTTGATACTAGTTCCGTGCTCCGCTATCCGGCATCAGACCGAGATGTCGGGCCAGCACCCATGTGATTCCCGCCGAGATGATAAACCCAAGGCCCGGCATCAGCACGACCGTGCCGAGCACGAGTAAGCCGCCGCCGCTGTCGGGAAGACTGTGGCGCAAGTAGAGAAGGCCGACGCCCAGCAGCGTCATCACGACTCCGATCTGCAGCGGCGTGAGGACCCGGGCGACCGGACTTGGAACCGGCTGCTGCCGCTCAAAGCCGACTGCGATCGGCGTTGCTTCCAGGAAGCGTTTCCCCGCATCGGTGCCCATATAAGTGAGCACTTCCTGTGAGGTGCCGAATCTCTCGATCAGCCTGCCGTGCACGTCTGTCTGCAGCTTGAAAATGCGCCCCCAGCGCCGGTTTTCGAGCAGAACATGCGTCAACCAGAGTAGCGCGCCAAGAATGCAAAGGAAAACCAGGAACGGAATGCCATCGTGGACCAACTCAGAGTCGATTCCCGAAGGCCCCTGATTGGACATCTCAGGCCAGAGCTTGCGCTCCAACGTTTGGCTGGGCTGCTCATGTTCGCCGTGCAGATTGTTAAAGAGATAGAAGTCGGGATTCTGTGCGATCTCGGGATGAGCTTGCAGGAAGCGCCCTAGTTCCGGATTATTGCGGTTGACATATTCTGCATTCGAGAGCAGCGAAGGGTCTCTCGCCACAACCTCGGCCAAGGTAGGGCTCACGCGCAACACTTGAAGAAGCTGGTCCTGAAGGGCGGCCAGATCCTTTTCACTCATCTGCGGAGGATTGGCGGTTACGGCCGCTTGCGCGGCGTGAGGCGTCTGTGCAGCGCTGACGGCGGTGAACAACACCAGGAATGCTGCTACTGACTGAACCACTGCCATGTACCGCCGCTGCTTGTGCATGTTGAAATTCCCCTCGTCGAGACAGGTGCCTTGAATCATCTCTAAGCACACAACGAACGGGGGCGGAAACGGTTAACAACAATCTTCAGTATTTTGTGGTTCCTATCGCCACCAGTGGCGGGTGGAGGCGGCGCGTCCGGCTCTGGCGTCGGCGGGTGCGGGCATGAACTTCTAGTCTGAGATAGAAATGCGAAGATGTGCACGCTGGCGGGGCAGGCGGTCTAACTCTGACCTGCACCAGTTGAATTGGCAGCTGGCGAGAAGACTTCCACCCGATTTCTTCCGTTCTTTTTCGCGGCGTACAAACTGACGTCGGCCTCACGAAGAAACTCGGAAACGGAGCAGTCACGCTGTGAGACGGTGGCGGTCACTCCCATGCTGACGGTGGCGGAGGTTGTCCCGAACGGAGTGGTGATGGGACCTTTGGCAACGAGAGTACGAATCTCATCGGCGCGGCGCGCACCGGTCGTCAGGTTACAACCGGGTAAAATGACAAGGAATTCCTCGCCCCCGTAACGGCCTACAACGTCGTAGGGTCTCAGGTCGGCCTTAAGCCGGCGGGCCACTTCCTTCAGAACTTCATCGCCCGCGGCGTGGCCCAGAGTGTCATTGACGCGTTTGAAATGATCGATATCCGCCAGAATGACGGTAGTGGGTTTTTCCTCGCGTCCGCTGCGCGAGAACTCGCGCTCCAGAGCCGCAAGGATTTCAGCCCGGTTCAGCAGGTTGGTCAGAAAATCATGAGTGGCGGCGAAGCGCAGGGATTGCTGCAGCTCCACGATTCTTTTGCCAACCATGACGCGGGAACGCAACTCGGAAGGATCGACCGGCTTCGACAGATAGTCGTCGGCTCCCGCTTCCATGGCATTCAGACGGTCCCGCTTCTGGGTCTTGGCTGTCAGCATGACCGTGTAAATGTAGTTCTCGTGGCCGAGCTTCCGGATGCGGCGCAAGACGTCGATGCCATCGAGGCCGGGGAGCAGCCAATCGAGGAGAGCAAGTTCTGGTGGATCGGGGCCCTCGAGCAGTTTGATGGCTTCGGTGCCGCTGCCGACGGCCACGTAGTCGAGCCCCCAGTCGGTCAGATAGCCGCCGACCTTGCGCCTTTCGATGTAAGAGTCCTCAACCAGGAGTATTTTCATGCACGCCCCGTTCGGATGTTGGCAGCGTGGCCGTGCGTTCACAAGATTACGGTCGGAAGCGGAAGGACATGTCCTGCAGTTGCGGACGCGCTGCGTGCGGTTGCGTTACGCCACCAGCGGTGCGTTGGCGATTCCGGTGGTACCGAACACCCTCCTGTATCGCTCAATTTCTGACTCCGGGCCGAGCGCTTTGGAGTAGTTGTCGGAGAGCTTCACCGCGGGGCGGCCTTCCACCGTCTTCACCTTGCAGATCAGGCTGATTGGGTCAAAGCCGCTGCCGTCGTTCGGATTGCAGCCGCGAAAATCGTTGGTCAGCAGAGTGCCCCAGCCTGCGCTGACACGGATGCGGCGGTTCGGAGTCCACTTCGTGCGATCGTCGAAATCGGCGGCGCTGCGGAAATCGCTGGGCGCGAGACCGCTCGGAAGAGTTCCACCAAAGTAGGCATGCAGTCCGAGAATCTGATCCACGTCGAGCGTGTCGGAGGCAATCAGGAGCTTTTCGCGAGGATCGCGGCCGCGCGACTTCAGCCATGCGATGAATTCATCCCCGGCGACGTAGGGATCTTTGCTGTCGACGCGCTGGCCGGTCCAATCGGCTGCCGAGTCGGGTGCTCCCGCCAGAAATTGCGTGGTCCCAAACGTATCGGGGAGCATGATGTGGAGCGCCCCCTCGTAGGTGCTCTGCCATAGCTCCAGGACGCGGTACTGCGACTCTTTCAGAGCCACGTCATCGGGCGCGAGCGCGGCCATGACCATGGGAATTTCGTGAGCATTGGTTCCAATGGCTTCCAAGTCGTGCTTGTGAGCGAGGAAGGCGTTCGACGTCCCGATGAAACTGCTGCCCAGATTTGCGGCCATGGCCACGACGACATATTCCTGCCACAAAAAGCTGTGGCGGCGGCGTGTTCCAAAGTCTGCCACGCTGAGCCCGGGAACTCCACGCAGGCGCTCGATCTTGCTCCAAAGCTTTGTTTTGGCCCGGGCATATAGAATATCCAGCCCGAACTCGCTCAGTGTCTTCAGATGAGCTCTTGTCTTCAGTTCGTCGAGGATCGCAAGGGCATAGAGTTCCCACATCGTGGTCTCAGCCCACGAACCTTCGAAGGAGAGATGGATCTGGCCGTCTTGTACCGAAAGGTGATAATCCGACAGCCGGAAGTCGTGCTCTAACCATTCGAGAAACGCCGGCTCGAAAATACCGCGGCGTCCATAGAAGGTGTTGCCCGCCAGCCAGACCAGTTCCGATTTTCGAAAGCGCCGTCCACGAACGTGCTGCAGTTGGACCTTAAGTTCTTCGATGTGGATGATGTCCGCGATCCGCACCGAAGAATGGCGATTGAACAGCGAGAACTCCACGCGCGTCTTCGGGAAATGCTTCCAGATGAACTGCAACATAAGCAGCTTGTAGAAATCCGTATCGAGCAAGGACCGGATGACCGGATCGAGTTCCCAATTGTGGTTGTGCGCGCGTTCTGCGAAGTTGACGATCATCAGGGAGAGCAGGCCTCTTCGAACTCTAGAAGGACAGTCTAGAGGATAAGGGAAATTCCAGTGCGGCGGAAAGTGGCAGGAAGACTGATTTCGGAAAGCAAGGATGTCAGCGGAACAGGCGGGTGCAGCGGAACAGCGGAGACGACGGTGCGCACCAAATGACCTGCGAATCGCCACCAGCCGTGAAAGACCTGGGTGCCGTTATAGCAAACACGCAGGGGACGCCAGCTATCCTCGCCGGCAGTCAACAATGAATTGACCGGTTGTGACGAAGCATCGAGAGGGATAGCCTCCACGCAGTTGGTGTCGAGCCGAAGTCCCTCGTGCAGCGCTTTGAGGGTACTTTCTTTGGCGCTCCAGAGCAGAGCCACCAACGGGGGCCGGTCTTCCGCTCTCACTCGGTCGACGAGCGCTTGCTCGCTGATCGTGAAGTAATCGGCGATGAAGGCCTCGCTGCGCGGCTCGATCGTCTCCAGATCACAACCGAGGTTGTGACCGCACGGCCCCACCACGCAAATGGCTGTGCCGTCTCGATGGCTGAGGGAAATCGTGGCAGGTGTTGCTGTACTGAAAAGGAAGACTTCTGGTGCGCCGGATGGTGCGGCTCGTATTTCTATGTTCGCAAGGGCGGGAAGATCACCGGGCAGGTTGAGGCATGCGGCTAACGCGCGCTTTGCGGTCCAGCGACCCAGGCGCCAGTCGGCGCGCCGCTTGGCAAAACGCAGGCCGTCTAGGCGAAGCGTTTCTCCCGCGCTCAGCCATTCATTCTGCTCGGGCACATCGGTGTCGCTTTGCTCAAGCCAATAGACATCCACGGGAGCCACCCTAGGCTGCTTCCACGATTTCGAGTTCTGCCTTTTGTTTCGCACCCGCCACGCCTCTGATACCACGTTCCACCGCGTGGACGAGATATGGACGAAGACCCGCAGGCGGAATGATGTGATTCAGTGCGCCTACGCTGAGCGCCCGGTGCACGCTATGCACACGGTCGAATTCCCCCGCCATTTCGCCCAGCTTTTCGGAATACACAACCTTGTAGAGTTCGTTCCATTGAGCCCGCAACCGTCCTTTCTCCGCGCCATCGGCCTGAAGCATGGCTTGATTCAAGGCCTGCAAGCGCTCGTCCTTGCGAGTCCGGGCCTCCACCTCGCCAGCGAAAACCACGGCCGCAGCCGGAGCGCCGCCAATGACGGAGGCATACGTTCCTTCCAGTGCCGCCACTTCGAGCTGTTCGTTCAGCGCCCGCGAGAAGACTACATACGCACCCCCGTGATACCGCGAGATCACACAAAACACGAGGGGGCCTTTGAAGTTCACAACGGCTCTCCCAATTTCTGCGCCGTACTCAAGCTGCAACCGGCGCATTGACTCCGGGGAACCATCAAACCCTGACAGGTTGGCGAGGACCACAACCGGACGATTGCCCGTGGCGGCATTGATGGCGCGCGCCACTTTCTTGGACGACTGTGGAAAGAGCGTTCCGGCGGACCACTGGTCCGGGCCGTCCGCCGGGACAAATCCCATGCGGGGTACAGACCGGGATTCGATGCCAATGAGGCACACTGGATACCCGCCCAAGTGGGCATCCCAGACTACCGCTGTTTCAGCTGCCCGCATGCCTGCCCAGCGTTCCAACGGCGCATGATCCTGGTCAACGGCGGCCATCATCACTCTGCGGATGTCGAAGGGCTTCTTCCGGCCGGGATTAGTCTCGTCCGACAAGATCTCCCCGACCCGTGCAAAACCTTCATCGCCATTCTCGCTGTGAGGATAGCTCTGTATGTCGCGATCGACAGGGTCCGTTGTCTCGGCTTGGCGTGGGAACCGTTCCCCTGGCAAAACGTATGTGTGCTCGTAGTGGCGGAAGAGAATGTGACAGGCTTCATTGATGTTCCGCGCCCAGTACTGTGCCTGGCCGTTGACACCCATGATGCGGTCGTATCCGCCAATCCCTTGGTTGTCTTCAGCCGAAATACCGCCGGAGTAGTCCAAGGCGCGCTTGCCGGTCAGCACCATGGCTGCCTTGGGCGTCATAACCAGAATGCCCCGGGTGTGCATGAGCATCGTGGCCTCGGCGTTCCAGTATGGTTGTGCTCCGACGTTGATGCCATTGATCAGAAGATTCACTTCGCCGCCAGCTTGTGTGAACTCGACCAACCGGCGCAGCACGCGAGCGATCCAGTCCATGTTCTCCACACCGCTGTCCATCGAGATCTTCGCGCCGGCAGAGATCGGGAACCACTCCACCGGGAGGCCCTTCTCCTCGGCGAGATCCAGGGCAGCAAGGATGAGGCGGCACTCTACCTCGGCAAGAGCTCCCAAATCCCGGCTGGGATCTCCCAACAGCAGGACTCGCGGCATACCCTCAGGGTATCGAGTTGTGAAGTTGCGGATAACTCCGACAATAATATTTGCCTTGTTCTGTCCGTAGGGACGATGGACAGGAACCAGTCGTCCGTCGGCGTCCAGATCGTGCTCCAGAAAATCACCGGGTGGAAATTCGGCTCGCGTATCTTCCCGAGCCGGGGTGAGCATTCTGATGATTTCGTACGGATACACGAGTCCGCGCTGGCGAACGCGGATGACTTTCTGATCGTATGCGGTCAGCGATTTTAGCGGGAGAAGCTTGTCGGCAGGACGGAAGGTGATGAGCAATCCGCTGCCTACAGGACTTGAAATGCGTACCACCATGTCGCGCAATTCTCCGGTGGCCGGATTGGGTATGCGGGCACGCACTACAACCTGCTCCAGACCAAGCCCTTGGGTCGCCGGTGCAAGTCTGCGCACAATAGCATTTAGTTCCTCCGGTTTCAGAGTGAGCGGAGGCCACACGTATAGAAATACGCGGTTCCAATACAGGCGTTCCTGCGGGCGCCGCCGCGACTGGAACAACCGGATCGCCGCCAGCGCTTCCATCAGCATGCGTTCCAGATGCGGCAACTGAACGACGCGGCCTGCATCATCGCGTACAGGGGTCACATCGCGTACTTCCGCAGCCACAAAAAGGCGCTCGTCTTTGGGGTTGTCGCAGGCAACGGCGTGAAGAAGGTAGACGTCTTCGACGGAAAACAGACGCTCGATCTTGAAATTACTGAGGCGCCACAGGTGCAGGCGCTTCCCCATCATGGGATGCAATCCGCGGTAAAACTTCTCCTCCTGGTATCCGCTGCCGCCGGGGCGATAGGTGAAGTGTTGCATTCCGCTCATTCGTTGACCTTGGCTGGCGCCAGCGACTGCCACGACAATGCGGCGAATTGCACGCCCGAAGTCAACCTGATTGAGCATCGCTTGCACTTCTGTCTGTGTGGCGTCCGGGTCAGCCAGCTTGCCGGAGGAGCAGACGTGAAAATCTATAACGATGTCGTGATCAGCTGGCACCTCCGCGATGACAGGAAGCATGCTTTGTGCTGCCGCGGTAAGCCCGTGATATTCAGCGTATGTGGCGAAGACATGAATGCGCTTACCCTCATGGTCGTATTCGGCCGAAAAATAACAACGGCCTTCCGCAGCCGACGAGCATGGGTCTAGAAGTGTGCGATTGCGGTAGTACCTCTCGGTGAGGACCTGCAGCATCGTGCTGAGCAAGGTTGTGTCGGCGGATGCGTATCGCGTTGCGAATATCCCCGCCAGCAGCTGGGGACACTCGATCAGCGCGTGCATCTTTGCGCGGCGGTCCGCAGCGTCGGGATGGGCCGCGAGATAATCCAGGTTGGCTTCCGCTTCCTCGTAGACTTGAGTTCGGGCGCGCTCAAACACAGGCTGATCGAAATAACGATACCGAACTTCGCGAGCCAGATCGCTAACGGAAGGATGAAGGTCCCGAGTGATCGAGATCATGCGATCGAGGAGCGCGCGAAAGGATCCGTTGACTCGCGGCTGCGTGCCCGTGGCGCTCCGCATACGCCGTTCGAGGATGTCGATAACGAATGGTATTTGCTGTTCCATCCGCTGGTGCGATTTGCAGATCCAAAGCAAACTCTCTTTCAGTTTGGGTGACCCATCCAGGGTATCTACTCCGTAATGAGCCAAAGCCCGCCGCAGTGCGTCGACAAAGGCCGTTGGCAGTCCTTCCCCGTTCGTGTCGACCATGCGCAAGTAGGAGAAAAGGTAGGCCTCTGCACTGGGTTCTTCCCCGGCAGTGCGATGATCCACTTCCGGTTCACGCTGGAACAGAGAACATATGTCTACAAAAATGTTGAGGATCTCGTTCTCACGCTGCCTAATCTCGTCGCTGACGGCCGGGCAGTTCTGGCTCCACGCCGCGAGCTGGCGAGCGCTGCTCGTCGGGTCGAGATCAAAGCCCAGCATGAGTTGGCGAAGTTCTTCGAGGTTCTCTCTGCACCGAGATAAGGGAGCTTCGCCGTTTTCGTGCGAGGTTTGGGAAGCGCCAAAAGTTACCCGCTTCTGAGGGGCGATCGTTTCTTCACCCTCAGTGGCTTCGATTTGAACCAGCGGAGCGCCAGTGTCCACTTGCACGTTGGGCATCGTCATCACTTGCCGGACTCTCCCGGAAAATGGAGCGACCACCTGCGTTTCCATCTTCATGGCTTCGAGGACCGCCAGGCGGTCTCCGACGGCAACCGTATCGCCGGGCTTCACCGCAATGGAAACAACCACTGCCGGCGCGGGGGCGTGTACCACGCCTCCGTCATCTCGATCCACCAGGTGCGACACGCCTTCGACTTCAATCCTGGAATTCGCTCCCTGGTCGACCGAGACGATGTGGAAGCGGCGTCCGAAGGCAGTAAGCCAGCTTTCGAACAGGCCCAAGCGATCGATGTGGGCCTCGATCCGCGCTCCGTCAAGGTCGACCCGGTAGTCTTGTGGACCAAGGCGATGGGTCTTCATCGAATAGAGTTGCCCGCGATAACGCAGTGCCAGGGTGCGACCGAGTTCACCCCGAACCAGTGGACGGCCGCGCGCGGCTGATGCGTAGAACCGTGCCTGCTCCAAGGCCAGCTCGGCATCGTAGGCACCAATTGCTGCCTGAACCAGAGCCACATCCGCGTATCGGCTGGAGAGGTGATCGCCAGCCGCCGCAATACGGTCGAGCCACCCGATATCCACATTGCCGGTTTGTACTTCGCTGCGGTTCAGCAGTTCCAGGAGAAACGCTTTGTTGCTTGCCCCACCATGGATGACAATAACGCTCTCTCGCAACGCTCGCTGCAGCCGGGACAGCGCTTCTTTGCGGCTTTGGCCGTGAGCGATCACCTTGGCGATCATGGAGTCGAATTCCGCGGGAACGCTGTCGCCTTCGGTCACGCCGGTGTCTACGCGTACGCCGGGACCTGTCGCAATCCTGAGACGTTGAACGATGCCGGGGGCTGCTGCGAAACCATTGTCGGGGTCCTCCGCATTCAAGCGCACTTCGATGGCATGACCGGTGCTGCGCGGGGCGGGGCCTTCCAGACGGCCGCCACGGGCGACGTGGATCTGAAGTTTCACGAGGTCGAAGCCGGTGGTACATTCGGTGACCGGATGCTCGACCTGCAGCCGCGTATTCACCTCCATGAACCAGAAGCGATGGCTCTCCGGTTCGAATAGGAACTCCACGGTTCCGGCATTACAGTAGCCCGCCGTCTTGCTCAGACGAACCGCAGCCTCGCGCAACGCTTCATCTTCCTCTGGGGAGAGCGCCGGGGAGGGCGCCTCTTCGAGGATCTTCTGCTGCCGACGCTGGATCGTGCAGTCCCGCACGCCGACGGCCCAGGTCGTTCCGTGGTGATCGGCGATGATCTGGACCTCGACGTGGCGGGCGCCTTCCACCAGATGCTCCAGGAATATCGTGGGGTCTCCGAAGGCCTTGAAGGCCTCAGCGCGGGCGCTCTCAAAGGCTTGCGGCAGTTGGCTCGCCGAACGCACAAGGCGAATCCCACGCCCGCCGCCGCCGGCGGCCGCCTTGATCAGGAGAGGAAAACCTAAGCGCTCGGCGTGAGAGCAGGCGTCAGAGATCGTCTCTACCGGCCCACCGCTCCACGGGGCGACGGGTATCTGTGATTGTTCAGCAAGGCGTTTTGCCGCGATCTTGTCGCCCAGTTGCCGCATAACGTCTCCGCCGGGCCCAATGAACACAATTCCCATCTCGCGGCAAAGATCGGCGAATGCTGCGTGTTCCGCCACGAAGCCCCATCCCACCCACACCGCGTCGGCGCGCGCAGCTGTGAGCGCATGTTCGAGTCGCCCATAGTCGAGGTAGCTACTTTTGGGTCGATGAGTGTCCGGGTCGATGAATTGGGCTGCTCCCAGGGAAACTGCCTCGTCTGCTTCGCGCACGAACATGGCATGCCGGTCGGAGTCGGTGAAGAGCGCGATCGTGTGCAGCGGCAGGCCATGCTCTTCCCTGAACTCACGCGCCGCATGGATGAAGCGCATGGCGGCTTCGCCGCGATTGACAATGGCAACACGCTGGAATTCGTTGGGCATAGGCACCCCGGTGATCGATCGTGATCTAGTCGGGTCGCATTGTTTATGCGACCAGAACGGCCTCTCCTGACATGATGGCCTGCAGGCACCTCAGACTTTCTACGTCAACGCCGTCGGATAGCGCCACGGTCTGATAGCCGCTGAGACGGAGGTAGCAATCTCCGCTTGTGTCCAGAACGACTGCATCGAAACTTCCGTGAACCGCGTCGGGAGTGACCAAGGCATACAACCGCCCATCGGCCAAATTGGGCGCACGTAGCAGGGAGACTTCGCGAACGCGTTGCGGCAGGCCCATACGGCCCTGGACGCCTAACTCCCAGACTCCAGCGGTTTGGAAACAGAGCTCAATGAGACGTGGTGCCATGACCGTAGGCACTTCAGCTGGATGATGATTGGAGGGCAGGTTTTGCGCCATCAAACCAATGACGCGCTTCCCATCCCACCACGCCCTCTCAACAACCTGGTATGCAGGGCCGTGGAAGTAGAGTCGATAGATGTCGCTGGCTTCGACCAAGCTTCCACCCGGTGTGAACTGCGCTCTTGCCTCCGGTTCTTGCACCGGCTCTTTCCGGAGCCGCACGCGAGCCGTGAAGTGCGTCGTGTGCTGGGGATCAGTCTGGTTGGGCAGGGGGCGGGAGCCGATCAATCGGCAATCTGCCACCAACCGGTCTCCCTGCGGATGAATTTGCGTTTCGATCCGCACCGTGCGCGACTCGCTGCGATAAAACTTGAACGGCGCCAGGAAGTGGACGTCTTCGATTGCTTCGACATGCCATCCCGGAAGCAGGCTCAGGGCCGCTTCAGCAAACGCCTCGATGCCCATCACACCGGGCAATACCGGAGTGCCGTCAATCTGATGGTCATGAAGGAATGGTTGAGCCAGAGGGTCCAGTGTGGTTTCGATCGAGTAGCCGTCGTAAAGGCTCAGGGATGCGACCTTGCCCACCATGGGTCCGATCGGCGGTGAAGACTTCCAGGCAGCCTCTGCGGCCGATGCATCAAGCCCACCCGCGACGTCCAGTTCATTCAGCATGACGCCGAGGCGCTGGCCGATCACGATCTCGCCGCGCGTTGCACCTGCGGTGAGTTCGCGTCGAATTAGAGGAATACCCGCTTCTGGCGGCAGCATGTCGATCCCGGCAACCTCCATGATCTTCGGGATCGAGCCGCGAGTGGCCATGCCGATGCCGCCCCATGCCGTCCAATCAATCGCGATTCCGCGCGTTGCCGGGCGGGTCGTGCGGAAACTCGACGTGATCTTGCAGAGCAGGTCGTTGGCTGAACTGTAGTCGGTCTGGCCAACGTTGCCGAAGCGGCCGGCGATCGAACTGAACGCCACCGTCGCGCCGAGCGGCATCTCGCCAATGGCATGCAGAAGATTGAAGAACCCGTCGCTCTTGACGTCGAATACCAGGTCAAATTCCTTCGGATCCTTGTCCGGCAAAGAGTGGCTTCGTTCGATACCAGCAGCATGCAGCAGCACATCGATGCGGCCGCTGCGCTGACGCACTTGGTCGATCACGTTGGCCACAGCCTCAGCATCCACGAGGTTGACGCCAAAGTAGTGTGGTGTGCCGCCAGCGGCACGCACGGCGTCGATGGCGGATTGAGCCGCGTGAGCCCGCTCCAGGTTCGCAAGCTCCTTTTCGACAAGCGCGGGAGTGGCCCGCTCGCCGCGGTTCTGAATTCGCGCGAACAGGTCGCGTTTGAGATTCTCTCTGTCGGTAACGAAGCGCATGAGGTCAGAATTATTCGGATCGGGCTCCGGAACCAGATCTAGAAGGTAGAAGGTTCCGCCGGATGCGGCGGCCAGATCGGCTGTGATGGCCGAGACGATGCTTCCTGCTGCACCTGTGATCAGAAAGACGCTGTTCTGGTCGAGCGCCACGCCGGGCTGGCCATCGGCGGCGGGCTGTTCCTGCAAACCGACGGTCCAACGCTGGTCATCCGCGTATCCGATCTCGACCGCTCCCGGGTCGCGTAGCGTTTCTTCGATCAGCAGGTCAGCGATTTCGGCTGCGTTGAGAGTCGGCTCAAAGTCGACTGCTTTGACGAGGGATTCCGTTCGTTCTCGCTTGTAGGCTTTGGCAAATCCGACCACGGCGCCACCGAGCGGAGCGACTGCTCCGGCTTCGTCGTAGCCATGCTGGCCACCCAACCGCGTCGCCGATACGAGAAACGTGCCCGCGCAACTTACATGCTCATATAGAGCGCGCATCGTCGCGTAGAGAGATTTCACGCGCACGTGCAGGGCCTTATGCCAGATAGCAAGATCCATTTCGCGAAGACTTCCCTCTTTGTCGAGCGCGGGCAGCCAGTAGACTCCATGGACCGGACCGGCCGAGGTCCAACTCTTGAGAAGACTGGTCAGTGTGTCTGCGTCGGGCGTGCCGTCGATGCGCAGCACTTCTACCCCAATCGTCCGGAGGCGCTTCGTGAGCGCATCTCCCACGCCACCCTTGTCCGGCATGACTACGACACGGCTGCTGCCGTCGAGCTGCACACCCGTCGCTTTGCAGAATGTGAGTGGAGGCCGCAAAGTCGGTAGCGGCACGCGTCGTGGAATGCGATTTGTGGCATCGAGACTGACGGGGACTGGGCGCGTATGCGGGATCGAGGCGGTAGTTGAAGACGCTGCCAGCTTCGGTTCCGACTGCTCCACTTTCGCGGAAGACGCTGGGACTGCGGCCACGAGCCCTGACCTGTCGTGCGCGAACTTGATCACGTGAGCCAGAGTGGGGAAATCGCGCAGCTTGAGAGTTTCGTCGCGCGGAATGTTGTAGGCTGCCCGCACCGCGGCGAACATTTCTGCCTGCTTGACCGTGTCGACGCCGAGGTCTGCTTCCAGATCAAGATCCAGGTCCAACATGTCTTCCGGATAGCCGGTCTTCTCAGCAACGATCTGCAACACCTTCTTCTTTATGGGGTCCTCGGAGGTGTCTGGGGTTGCGACTGGAGTCGGAGAAGACGCGGGCGGTTCGCTCGCCGCCGGAGATGAAAGCGGCGCGATCGAGACTGCCGCAGGCGCGGCCATCAAGTCCGGCCGCTTCTCATACACGAAACGGATTACATGCGCGAGTGTTGGGTAGTCGCGGAGTTTGCGATTCTCGTCGCGCGGAATGTTGTAGATCTCACGGATGGCCGCGAACATTTCCGCTTGCTTGACGGTGTCGACGCCGAGATCCGCTTCCAGGTCGAGGTCCAGGTCCAGCATGTCTTCTGGGTATCCCGTCTTCTCGACCATCAGCGCGAGGATGCGTTCCTTTACTGGGTCACTATCTTTGCCGGAGATCGCTGCGGGCAACAGCGCGACGGTTTTGACTTCGTGCTCGCCCCTCTTAGCAGCCGGTTTAGCAAATGGCGCTGCCGCAGGTGTTGGTGTGGGTTGTGTGGCGCGAAGGTCGGGTCGCCGGTCGTGCACGAACTGAATTACGCGAGCCAGCGTCGGGAAGTCACGCAGTTTAATCTTGTCGTCGCGAACGATGCCGTACGCCTCCCGAATCGTGGCCATCACCTCGGCTTGCTTTACGGTATCGATACCCAAGTCGGCTTCGAGATCGAGATCCAGATCGAGCATGTCCACTGGATAGCCTGTCTTCTCGGCCACCAGAGCCAGCACGCGCTCCTTCACCGAATCGCCTTCCGCAGCGGGATTCGGGGCTGTTGATGACGGGGGCGGAGGTGTTTTGGCTTCCACTCTCAATTCAGCAACCGCGACGGGCGCTGGCATCCGCGGCGCATCGACCAGTGGGGCGGGCAAGGCGGGAAGCGTGGGGGCCGCGACCTCGTGGGACTTCTGCGTGACTTCCGCCGATCGGGACGCCTGCCGTTGATCGCGTACCCGCAGCGTGCGGTGCACTACCTCCAGATCCGCTGTTGGATAACCTGCGACTTGGCTGAGCCAGCCTTTCCAGCAGGCTTCGTCGACGATACGATAGGCGTAGCCCACGTTACTGGGGCGACGACGGATGCCGTCCTTTGGCGCAACCCAGTGCAACAGCGTCATACTGATTTGCGAACCGAATCCGGCGCCAAGGCGTATTGCGTATTCGACAGGGTACCCGCCACCCTTGGACAAGTTCAATGTACCCAGCTCGGGATCAACTTCCTTGAAGTTCACGACCGGCGGAATTAATCCCGTTTCCAGCGCCTTCACCGCGACTACGTCTTCGATGCCAGTGGCCATCGCGTGGCCGGTCTGGCCTTTTGTGTTGGCAATCACGATCTGATCGGCTGCGTCGCCGAATACATGACGCAATGCGTGGATCTCGGCCGAGGCACTACCACCGCGGGCGGGCGTGTAAGTCTCGTGAGAGACGAAGACGGTGTGGGGCGCGATTTGACATCGCGCGATGCCACTGTGAGCTTCGGCTTGGGACATCAGGTCTTCCATCATCTGGCCGATGTGCTGAACATCGAGGCGAGTACCGTGGAAGGCGCTGTTGGCCGTGACCGTACTCAACACTTCGCAGATTGGTTGAATGCCACGTTCCCGAGCAGCTTCCGCACTCTCGATGACAAGGCCTGCGGCGCCCATGCCCACGATCAAGCCGTGCCGGCGGCGATCAAAGGGAGTGGCGGCTTCTTCCACCACTTCGTCAGTAGCGGCCGCGCCGCTGGCCAGGAACCCGGCGCCAAACCATTCGATCGAATGGTCAGAAGTAACATCGTCGGCAGAAATCACAATCACCCGGCGGCAGCGACCGGCACGGATCCAGTCTTCCGCCAGCGAGACCGCTTGCGTAGTGCTGGCGCAGGCTGAGTTGATTTGCGTGTTGGGACCACGGGCGCCAATGAATTCAGCAAACTGCGAGTGTCCCATCGCTAAGGTTCGGAGCAAGAAGCGGCGGTCGAAGACATACGGTTCCTTCTCGATAGCGTCGCGCAAGTCTTCCGCGCGCCGCTCCATTTCCTGTTCGAGGACGGAATCACCATTCGACTTTGCGGCTCGTGCCAGCAGGCTTTCCAGCAGGCCTAACTGTTCGCGGCGGGAGTGATCCGCGTAATAGCGTCCCATTTCATCGGCGAACGAGTCGCAGCCCGGAAAAGCAGAAGCGAAGATCACGCCGGTGTCGTCGCGCAATGCGTCGGGGAGGGCCCAGCGATCCTGCAACTGCGTACCTTTAGTTGTGGTCTTGTACCGCATGACCAGCGGGATGCCGGCATCGCGCAACGCATCGAGGCCCACTGCGATCGCCAGTTGTGTGACTCGGTCGAGGGCGGCCCTCCGGTCAGCGGAAACACCGAATTCATTTTCGAGATCGAATGCGCCTCCACGACCCGCCAGCTTGATGACATCGGCCACGTTGCCGATGGTCTCGAATGTCGGTCCGCCGTTGTCGCTTTTGACCAGCCGTGTGATGTGCTTGTCGAGCATCGCCTTCCGCAAACGCGTGGGGATGAGATCGATAAATTGATCGCCTCGCAGGATGCGGGCGAGATTGCCATCATCAAAAATGTGATCGGTCCCGGGCAGGCCCAGGGCGGCGCCGGTGATGACTACGGGAAGATTCGCTGGGGCAGGTTCCTGACCTCGGTGCATTTGCCAGCCACGCTCGAGAACGTCAGCGAAGAAGTGACCGAGTTCGGAGTAGTGATCAGCACCGAGGGAGGTCGCCGGCGGCGCGGGGGTGCTCGCGGCAGAAGCAACGACAGCCATGGACTTCGGCGTCTCACCCAGCGCTGACGGTAGAGAAATGGTTGCCGCTTGTCTCTCGGGCGAGACTTGAGTGATCCCGTGGCCGAGTCCAGCCGCATACAGGCCACATAACGCCTGGTTAAAGGACGCGATGTCACCGAACTTCGGATGATTGGTAAACAACGAAACCACGTCGCCGCGCTCACCGAGAACATCCTCAGCAAAGCCCTGTAGAGCCTTCTTTGGACCAACTTCCACGAAGATGCGAGCGCCCGCTTCGTATAGCGTGTGCAATCCCTTCACAAATTGAACGGGTGAAGCGACTTGCCGGGCGAGCAGGTCGAGCATCTGCGGCACAACGCCGGGCCCGGTGGGATAGAACTCGCCGTTTACGTTGGCGACGATGGGCAGGCGCGGCGATTCCAGATGCAGGCGCGCGAGTTCCTGCCGCAGTGGTTCGCTGGCAGGCGCGACAATCGTGGTGTGGAAAGCGTGGCTGACCGGCAACTCTGCCACGTCGTAGCCAGCTTTCTTGAGCACTTCCATGGCGGTTGCGACGGCATCGCTGGCCCCACCAATCACCGCCTGATGGTCGCTGTTAATGTTGGCGATTACTACGTAGCCGTTGACTGTTTTCAGGATGCGTTCGATTTCGTTCAGTGGCGCGAATACCGCCGCCATCCTGCCCTTTTCGGCCACCGCCATACGGGTCATTCCGCGGCCCCGGGCGCTAACGGCTACCAGTGCGTCCTCGAAGGGCAGAGCGCCGGAGGCGACCAGCGCTCCGTATTCGCCCAGGCTGTGTCCCATTGTCATGTCGGGTTGGATACCGTAGGCGGCCAACAGTCGCGTCAACGCCAGATCGATTGCCAGCACGGCCGGCTGAGTAATGGCGGTCTGGCGCAAATCTTCGTCAGCCTTCGCGACAGCGACAGGGTCGGTCTGGTCCACGAAAACAAACTCGGTAAGGGGTTTGCCCAGCAACGGAGTCATCACCCGATCGGCTTGCGCGAAAGTCTCGGCAACGATCGGTTCCGCCGTGTAGAGCGGCCGCAACATATTCACGTATTGCGAACCTTGGCCCGTATAAAGGAACGCCACTTTGGCCGCGAGACCGTGACCTCGAAAGATGCCTTGCGCACGTAGCGCCTTCCATGCCGCTGGCTGATTCGCGGCGAGTGCTTTGAGTGCCTTGGCTGACTTGTCAGCCAAGTCGGTGGCGTCGGTATAGTCGATGGCTAGGCGCTGGGGAGCGCGCAGGTCCGCTGCGGCCGGAGCTGCCGGGGCAGGCGCGCGACCGGATTGAGCATCGTTCATTACGACGCGCAGGCGGTCCGCAAGAGCAGTCTCTGAGGCGGCGCCAATCACAACCGCACCACGCAGTGGCGCCTTGTACGCGGACGGAGATGCAGCGGACACAGAGGGAGAAGAAACTTCTGTTGCGTTCATGACTACCTCGTTGATCGCAGTTTGAGGGAGCGTGCCGACAGCGACAGACCGTTTTCCATTTCCGGTCAGGCTGTGGGGGATATGCTCCTCGAGCACGAGATGGAAGTTGGTGCCTCCAAAACCGAAGGCACTCACCCCAGCACGCCGCGGAGTGTCCGACGGGGCTGTCCATGGCTTCAGTTCGGTATTGACGTACAGAGGCGAGTGGGCAAAATCGATGTCGGGGCTGGGATGTTCGCAATGCACGCTGGGCGGCAGCACCTTATCTCGAAGGGCCAACGCAGTCTTCAACAGTCCGGCTGCGCCCGCTGCGCCTTTGAGATGCCCGATATTTGACTTGACTGAACCCAGCGCCACCGAGTGGGTTGGTAGATGGTGGCTACTGAGCAGATCCGCCATGCATTGCGCTTCGACCACGTCGCCCACGCGCGTCGAAGTGCCATGACCCTCGATTAGCGTCGCGGTGGCAGGCGACAGGCCGGCATTCCGCCAGGCGCGCTCGAGGCAGAACTTCTGCCCAACAGGGTTGGGTGCGGTGATCCCTTTTCCCTTGCCGTCGCTCGATGCGCCAATGCCGCGAAGCACTGCGTAGATCTTGTCCCCATCCCGCTCGGCGTCCGCCAGGCGCTTCATCAGGAAGATCGCAGAGCCTTCGCCCATAACGAAACCGTCAGCTCCCTCGGCATAGGGCCGAGTGCCTGTCGCGGAGAGAGCACCAATCTTGCAGAACTTCACGAAGGTCTGGATTCCCATGTTGCGGTCAATGCCGCCGGTAACGACCGCGTCGAAATCGTTCGCGACCAGTCCCTCGACGGCAGTGCTCATCGCGGCCATAGCGGAAGCGCACGCCGCGTCACAAATGAAATTCGGACCGTGGAAGTTGTAGATATTGGCGATGCGGCCGGCAATGCAGTTGGCTAATTCGCCGGGCATGCTGTCTTCTGTGATTTCCGGCAGATGCTTGCCCATCCGGTCATGCAATTCGCGCGTGATGCCAGTGCGAACCGCCTCAGGTAGAGCGGCAAAACTGGCGATCTCGGCGAGTTCGTGCGCATATTCCGGAAAGAACACGCGCAAAGCGGTCAGATAGTGTTTCTCGCCCGCCATCGCATTCCCCAGAATTACAGCGACCCGATCCGGGTTGAGCGGGCGCTTGGGGTAGCCGTAATCTTCCAAAGCTTCGCGCGTGGCCGCGATCGCCCACTTCTGCGCCTGATCCATGGCATCGGTGACACGCGGCGGAATGGGCAAGTGCCATTTCACCGGATCCCAGACTTGCTCACGGACCCAGCCACCGATCTTTGAGTAAGTCTTGTCCGGAGCGCTCGGATCGGGGTCGTAGTAAAACGCCGGGTCCCAACGGTCCGCGGAGACTTCCGTGATGCTGTAACGGCCGTTCTTAACGTTCTCCCAGAAGGCGGTCACGTTGGCGGCATCGGGCAGAACGGCTCCCGCTCCGACGATCGCGATGGCGCGATGCGCTGTGCTTTCCATGATGATGACGCTCCTGTGCAACCCGGACTGGCGGGGTGCATGTTCAGACTAGTCAGGCGTCTTGGTATTTATGCGGCGAGTGCAGGCTTGGCTGCACGGGCGTAGAGGACGTCGGCTATAAAATCCATGTCAAAAATCAGACCCGCCTGTGCACGGTGAATGGCGGGCAACTGTAAACTTGTCTCAAACGCGGACATCTCGGCGTCATTGATGCCGCCGGCTCCGCACACCCAACGCAAGCCTTCTTCCGCAACCTTGAGTGCCGCCTCGCGGGCAAATACTCGGCTCACTGCTGCCAGAGCAGTTGCATCGAAGCGCCGGTTCGCCTTTTCGTTCAGCTTGTTCTCGGCAAGAAGCGCGGCACGACGCGCCAAAGTTCCAGCGCTCTCCGCATACGCAATCCACTCTCCCAGGCGCAGCAGGATGTGCTGATAACGCGTGAGGCGCGCGACGCGCGCTTTCTCCATGACTTCGGCCAGCGCGTGATGAGCCAGCGCGGCGATATTCGCGCCCACGTTCGGATGGCGCGCATGCAGCGCTTCCAACTCGCGGGCCCGCTCGTGATAGTGCTGTCCGCGCGTCTTCAGGTGAAGTTGCCAGCGGTCGCGGCTGATGGTCATCTCCATGATCTCGGACGTGCCTTCGTAAATCGTGGTGATGCGAACGTCGCGGCTGATCTTCTCCACCATGTATTCGTGCGTGTAGCCGTATCCTCCGAGCGCCTGGATGCTGGCGTCGGCCGCCTGGTTCCCGGCTTCGGTCGCCATGTACTTCGCAATGGCGCCTTCGGTGTTCAGGTTTCCTTCGCCGGCATCGATCCGGTCGGCAGTCTGTTCGATGTAGGCGCGGGCGGCTTCCAGTCGAGCTACGTGAGGCACGATCAGTTTGTGCGTGTACCCTTGCTTTTCCGAGAGCGGTGCGCCGGCTTGAATGCGTTTGGTCGAATACGGGATGGCTCGATCAAGCGCGGCCCATCCCGCGCCCAGCCCAAACGCAGCCACCATGAGGCGCGTGTAACCGAACACGGCCTGCGCCTGAACCAATCCCTGACCTTCGACGCCGCCGATCAGCCGGTCGGCGTCGACGTAGACGTCGTTGAAGGCGAGTGCTGCAGTATTGCTCAGACGGATGCCGTGCTTGTCCTCCGGTTCATCGTGGGTGAAACCCTTGGCGTCTTTTTCGACGATGAACCACGTCGGGCCAGCCGGTGTGCTGGCCAATACCGTGTACGCACCGGCGATTCCACCGTTGCTGATCCACTGTTTGTTGCCGTTGATTGTGTAGCCGACGACACGTCCGTCGTTCAGGACCGGATCCGCCGTGGTGCGAAGGGCCCCGAGATCGCTGCCCGCCTCCGGCTCTGTGGCGCCATAGGCGAACAACAATCCTTCATCTGCGATGCGGCCCAGCCAGAGCTTCTTTTGTTCCGGAGTGGCGCCGACCGTGATTGGATCGCTGCCGAGAAAAGTAGCCAGCACAGAAGTCGCGATTCCCAGATCGATGCGCGCCATCTCCTCACAAATGCAGTAGACATCGAACGTGCCTCCGCCCATGCCACCAAACTCTTCCGGAATAAACAGCAGCTGAATGCCCAGCTTGTCGGGGCTGCACATGTCGCGGACGATGTCGATCGGGCATTCGTCACGCTTATCAAGATCAATCAGGACTTCGTCGGGCAGGCGCTTTTTGGCAAACTCTTTGAGAGATTTCACGCTCAGTTTCAGTGTCTTGTGTGCAAGCATCGGCTCAACCTCACTTTGCGGCAACGCCGCGCATCTCACGGACTTTGTTGGTCAGTTCGGGCAGGAACTCGAGTACGTCGTCGACAATACCGACATCGGCCACCTGAAAGATGGGGGCCTTGGGGTTTTTGTTAATGGCGATGAGGAATGGATTTCCTTTGACGCCAGCCAGGTGCTGGAATGCCCCGCTGATTCCGCAAGCCAGGTAGACCTTGGGTTTCACGGTCTTTCCCGACGAGCCAACCTGGCGAGATTTTTCCATCCACTTGGCATCGACCACCGGCCGCGAACAGCTCACCGCCGCGCCCAGCGCCTCAGCCAGCTCTTCGGCGAGGGACACATTCTCTTTCTCCTGGATGCCACGTCCGATAGAGACCAGGACGGTGTGCTTCGTGATATCAACATCGCCTGCTTCGGCAACGATGGTCTCGAGATACCGGCGTCGCGCCGTTAGAGCGCCGACCGTGGATGACTTGTCGACGACCAAGCCCGTGATGGGAGCGCTCTGCTCCGGTTTGAATGCGCCGGGACGGACGTTGATGACCGCGCCCGAGGAAATGTCGCAGTGAACATGTGTGCTCACTTGTCCGCCGAATTCCTGCCGGCCCAGTTTGAGGGAGTCGCCTTCGAGCCCATCGATTGCCAACACGTCGGACACAAAGGACGATCCGAGCTTGATGGAGAGTCCCGGCGACAGATCGATCCCGAAATGATCGTGCGAGACCAGCAAAATGCTGTTAGCCGGCAAAATGTTCACCAGCGCTTGCCGCACCAGTTCGGCGTTGGGATAGGTGAGTGCTTCGTGCGAGACTTTCCAGATCTCGCGGAAGGAAGAGGTCAGCGAGTTGCACGCGGCATCGAGATCTGCTCCGCAACCAGTAACAATCGCGGTGGGCAACCCGCTGGCGTCGATCTTTCTCGCCGCAGCGAACAGTTCGGCCGCGGAATCGTCGACGATCCCACCTCTGTGCACGATGTATGCAAAAATGCGAGTCATTATTTCAGCCCTCCCTTCGCTGCCACCAACTCAAGGACTTTATCGGCGTTCTCTTCGCGGCTGCCGTCGAGCATCTCGGCTCCCTTGCTCAGCGCGGGAACGAAGTAGTCCACCCGTTTCACCCTCGCGGCCGCCTCGCCGACCGCGCCTTGGTCAACGCCAAGGTCGGAAGCTCCCAAGGTGGGGATGGGCGCGGAAGCCACCTGCCGGATGCCTCGCATCCCCACATACCGCGGCTCATTAATGCCGGTCTGAATCGAGAGGACGCAGGGAAGATCGATCTCGTTGATCTCCCGATTGCCGCCTTCGATTTCGCGGCTGACTTTCAGCTTCCCGTCTTCCAGCGCAATCGAGTTCACCAGAGACGCAAACGGATAGTCGAGCATCGCCGCTAGCATCCCACCCACCTGGGCAGCACCGTCGTCAGCCTGAACCCCGGTCAGGATCAGGTCGTAGCGACCCTTCCGCACGAAGTCCTTGAGAATGGTTGCGACGCCCTTGCCGTCGGACCCGCTGAAGGCGTCGTCCGAGATCAGCACGGCCTGATTCGCGCCCATAGCCAGTTCCCGGCGCAGGATCTCTTCGTCGTCTTCGCCACCGATCGTCGCAACCGTGACGTTGCCTCCGACGCGATCGCGAATCTGCAGGGCCTCTTCGACGGCGTAGTTGTCCGCCTCGTTCACCGAATACACAAGTTCGTCGCGCTCAATATCGTTTCCCGCGGCATTGAGCGAAATCTCGTTCTCTGAGGTATCGGGCACTCTTCGTGCACACACCAGGATTTCCATCACTAACCTCCACAGGTTGCAGCTTCCAATTTCTCTGTCTTCTCGGTACCTTCGCGAACCAGGTGCCGGTCGACCAGTTCAGTTAGGTCCATCACCGACATCTTGCCTTCCATGCCCGCCACCTTGATCGCATCTTCGATATTCACCATGCAGAACGGGCAGGCGGTGACGATCACGTTTGCCCCGGCCTCCGCGGCCATACGCACTCGCAGCATGCCCATCCTCTGGTCTTCTTTGGGTTCGTAGAACAGCATCAGTCCGCCTCCACCGCAGCAGAAGGACCGGTCGCGTGACCGCTGCATTTCGACTCTGGTCAGTCCGGGGATCGAGTCGAGCACATCGCGCGGGTCGTCGTAGACCTGGTTGTGGCGTCCCAAATAACAGGGGTCGTGGTAGGCGTACACACGGTCTTTGTCTTCGACCGGGTTGAATCGGACGTTACCGTCTCGCACCTCACGGGCGACCACCTGGACAATGTGCTCGACAGGCGGGACATCCTTATAGTCGTGTTTGAGAGCGTTGTAGGCATGCGGATCGGCCGTGACGATTCGCTGTACTCCTGCCGCCTTGATGACCTCAGTGTTGTGATCACGCAGGGCCATGAACAGCATCTCTTCGCCGAAGCGGCGGACTTCGTGCCCACTGTCCTTTTCGGTGGCGCCCAGAATCCCGAAATTCTTTCCGAGGCACTCCAGGATGCGCGCGGTGGCGCGCCCGATCGCCTGCATGCGGTCGTCGTAAGAAGTAATGCTGTCGACGAAATACAGTGTGTCGGCACCGCTCTTGCCGTCAAGCAGCTTGACCGCGTTGGTCGGTTGGGAGCCGGGCGGTATTGCTTTCGCCCAGTCGCCCCTTTTTTTCTCCATCTTTCCGTAAGGATTGCCGCGACTCTCCAGAGCTTTCAGTGGCTTCTGCAGTGATTGGGGCACATTTCCGTCATCGATCATGCCCCTGCGCAGATCGACGATCTTGTCGATGTATTCAACCAGCAGCGGGCACTCCTCTTCGCACGCGCCGCAAGTGGTGCAGGACCAGATTTCGTCTTCGGAATAAATATTGCCGATCAGCGGTTTGTGATTGTGTGCCTTGCCGAGCACTGGATAGTGCTGGAACGCGTAGTCTCTGGCCTTGATGGTGATAAACCGTGGCGATAGTGGCCTCCCCACCGCATTGGCGGGGCAATTGTCGGCGCAGCGCCCGCAATCGGCGCAGGAATAGAAGTCGAGCATGTGCTTCCAGGTAAAGTCTTCGAACGTCTTCACGCCGAACGATTTCACCTGATCCAGACTCTCGTCGGGGACGCCCCATCGCACCGGCTTCAAAGTCCCTCGTTCCAACTTTGCAAAGTAAACGCTGAACAGCGACGTCTCCACGTGAAACTGGATTCCAAAAGGCCGGTAGCAGAGCAGAAAGTAAAAGGTCAGTTCATGGACGAGATAGGCGCCGACGTTCAGGGCCCACAGGGTCGCCAAGGGCATCGCGCCAATCGCCGCCTTCAACATCCAGGGTAGAGAGAACACAGCCAGAGTCTCAACCGGTTGGTTCTGCTGCAAGTGACGCGTGGCATTGCTGGCTGAGAACATGCTGTCGGCCACCATCAGAATCGCAATGAGCCCCAGAAGGAAAACGGCGTCGGGTGTATGACTCTTGCCATACTTTGCCGGTACCGCATACCGGGCGGGCTTGAAGACGAGCCGTCGGACCGCGGCGACCACCATACATAGGAAGACGACTGTTGCCGCATAGTCGGTCAGCGTCTCGTAAAGGTGGCCGGCCCGTCCGCCCCTGTGTCCGGCGAAGTGAGGAGGATGACCTCGTTCGATAAGGCGAGCCCGTGGCGCACCAGGGCATCGCGC
>JADGNQ010000393.1 GCA_017883385.1 Candidatus Sulfotelmatobacter sp. | reverse complement strand
TGTCCCTCGGCGCCTGTGTTCACGGTGGTTAAAGCTTCGAAAGTGGCCAAGTAGCTCAGTTGGTAGAGCAGCGGACTGAAAATCCGTGTGTCGGTGGTTCAATTCCGCCCTTGGCCAGCCCCCTCAGGCAGATAGGCTAGTCTTCGGAGTGGCCTTTTGCTTTCCTACGCTCTGTATAGAGCACGCTGATTCTGTGCGGGCATCTCCGATCATCCCTCGGCAACGTACCTCCCTGGCTGCTTGGTCGAAAAGCGCTCAAAACGGCTTTGGCAAAGCGCTATTATACCGCTCTGCGATTCAAGCCTAAGCCACGGCGGAATTTCTCACTTGATAGCCGGGAGAGGCTCGGTTAGCCTCTCAATGACAAAGCCAAATTGTGGACATATGGGTTCGAGACTTGAGACAGTGCTGGCGGTAGGACTGATCGCCTTGGTGGCGGGATGCGCGTCGGTGAAGGATTCGTCACGTTCGCCCGGCTATCGGCCGCTCAGTGCAACGGAAGGGCGCGCCCTGGTAGCGCGCTTGATGCCGGAGGGTGTGAACGAACGGGCCGGCTGGGCGACGGATATATATGCGGCCTTTGCCGCGCTGGATATCGCACCGACACCCGAGAACATTTGTGCCACCGTTGCCGTGATAGGTCAGGAGTCCGGATTTCAGGCCGATCCGGTCGTACCGGGGCTTTCAACTATTGCACGCAAAGAGATCGACAAGCGTCGGGAAAGCGCTGGCATTCCCGGCATTGCCCTGGACGCTGCGCTGGCGATCCCCTCGACCAACGGAAAGAGTTACAGCGAGCGACTCCAGGCTGTGAAAACAGAACGGCAGTTGAGCGAGATCTACGAGGATCTTATAGGCCGGGTGCCGTTTGGAATTTCGTTGTTTGCCAATCGCAATCCTGTGCGCACAGGCGGTCCGATGCAGGTCAGCATCGCGTTCGCTGAGGCCGTCAGAGATTCAAAGCCGTACCCATACCCGGTTTCGACATCGATTCGGCACGAGGTGTTCACCCGCCGCGGCGGCGTATATTTCGGAATCGCCCACTTGCTCGATTACGCAGCCCCCTACACGCAGCATCTTTATCGCTTCGCCGATTTCAACGCGGGGCAATACGCCAGCCGAAACGCTGCTTTCCAAAAAGCGGTGACCGAAGTGTCCGGGGTACCGCTAGAGCTGGATGGCGACTTGCTGCGCTACGATCGCGGGCAGTCCGTCGTCGAGCCTGGAAGCACGGAGCTCGCGTTACGCGCGCTGTCGCATCGGATTGATATGAGCAACAGGGACGTTCGCCGCGATCTCGAACTCGAAAAAGCGCAGGACTTCGAGAAAACCCGCCTCTACGCACGCGTCTTCGAACTCGCCGACAAGCTGGGCGGGCATCCGGCGCCGCGCGCCGCGCTACCGCAGATCCGATTGAATAGCCCAAAAATCACGCGCAATCTCACCACCGAGTGGTTCGCCAATCGCGTCGAAGGGCGCTACCAAGCGTGCTTGCAGAGACCTACAACCTGATCGCTGGGAAGACGCGCGGTGCCCGGGTATCGATGCGCTACCACAAGTGACCATCGTGCGCGACTTGCGCTGACCAGCCCTCACAAACCCTCAACAGCCCAATTCCTTGTGTGGCTAAGCGTTTGGAGAGGTTTCTCCCTGATTACTCTATAACGCGCAGGCTGGTCAATCTGCTCCGCGCAGAACTGTCCAACGGTCAAACAACTCCTTCCCGTCGTTGTAGCGATAAATTCGTCACTACCTGCGGCCACCGTGCCCGTCACGGGCGTGTCCTCCGCCACCTCCACGAAATCCACCTCCGACATGTCCACTGCCACCGTGAAATCCGCCAACGAAGTGGCCCCCACCGTGAAAAAATGACCTGCCGACAAACCCGCCAAAGGACACATAGGGGTAACCGTAGTATGGATAATAATAAGACGAAGGATAGTACATCGGTGCCGGGTATTCGCAACTCCAGTACCCTCGCCATACCCAATGTGCTGGGTATGCACAAACTGGTTGGGCGTCCGCAACCACAGGAAACAGCGCGGCAGCGAAAGCAACTGTGAATAGCGCAATTGCCGTCGACTTCTTCATGGGGCGTTCCTCCAAGTAAGCAAGGTTGGACTTCCGAAGGGGGCTCTTGTCCCGGGCACTGGCCCCAACTGATTTGCTAGTATCGTGGTTCAGGCACACTCATCGCCTCCGCCTAAAGGCCCTTTCGGGCTACTTAGCCCCGGCTGAATCCACCATGACCATGCATCGAATGCCTTCCCATTGGCTGAAGACGCGGATTCAACACCACATCCGCCACCTTTTGCTGCTCCGGTGACAGCGTTGCATAGAGGGGTTTCTCTACGGCCAAAAGCTGGCTAACTCGCGTACCCGCCTCGGCAAGGAATGACTGCGTTCTTTCAAGACGTTCAATGGCGTTGGGTCGTTGGTGCCCCGTATGCCCCGGTTCACCGTGGTGCCTCGACTGGAATCGTTGTTCCATATCTTGTGCATTCTTGCGAACCACATTGGCGTAAGCATCCCACTGCGATTGTTGTCCGTCGGTAATCTTCAATGCTGTCTTTACGTAAGCCAATCGCGCTTCAACGCGCTCGGTAGGCCGAGAAAAAGGGCGTTCCATAAATCCGTGGGCAGGCTTGGAAGCGGATGGGGCGCTTGCATCCGGAGCCGTTTGAGCGCTTGCCATGGAAGCGGCAGTCGCGGCGAAAAAGACCGAAACCAATGTCGTACCAAACAGCCTATTCATGTTGGCCTCCAAAGTTCACGCGCAAGGTGACCCGACGATCCGAACAGTCAAACTAGCAAATTTTCGCGGTTAAAGAAGTAACAAATTGTTTCCATATGCAGTCGCGGCACTTTTCACAAGAGAAACAGCCCGGAACAGCTTCGTGCCGGGCCAATCCGCGCATCCAGATTTGCGCGCTTCCTGACCGCCGTTCACAGCCGGATAGCAGACTATTAGATACCCAAGTATCATATCGTGATGACCTTTCACACCTAGCGTTGTAAAAGGGTAGATCAATGCGCTGCCCGGCATGCAATACAGACAATCCTGTTGAAAGCCGCTATTGCGAGAAC
>JADGNQ010000050.1 GCA_017883385.1 Candidatus Sulfotelmatobacter sp. | reverse complement strand
TTGATGGAAAGGGACTGCAGATGCTGTCACCTGAGAATGCCGACCATTCCGTGAGTGTCTCGCCTGACGGGTCATTTTTCGTGGACAATTATTCTCGTCCAGACTTGCCCGGGCAGGCCGTGTTGCGCCGTACCAAGGACGGTTCGGAGGTCCGGGTCTTGGAGAAGACAGATGCCAGTGAACTGTCGAAGACCGGATGGAAGGTCGCAGAGCCGTTTCAAGGAAAAGCCGCGGACGGTGCAACAGACATCTATGGGTTGATCTGGCGGCCCTCGAATTTCGATCCGGCGAAGAAATATCCGATTGTTGAGTTCGTGTACACCGGCCCGCAGGCATTCTTCGTCCCGAAGAGCTTTGGCCGTGCCCTATGGCTTCAGTCCGTGGCCGAGTTGGGTTTCGCGGTCGTGATGGTGGATGGCCGAGGCACGGCCGGACGCTCTCGAGCTTTTCACCAGTTCTCATACAGGAACTTGGGTGGGGCGTTTGAGGACCACGTAGCCTTGATCAAACAAATGGCCGCTCGCTATCCGTATATGGACGCAACGCGAGTCGGAATCTTCGGCACCTCTGCGGGAGCTTATGGCGCAGCTCACGCGATGCTGGTCTTCCCTGACTTCTACAAGGTGGGAATCTCCACTTCGGGCGATCACGACGCCCGCCTCGACAAGGCTTGGTGGAATGAGGCCTACCAGGGATATCCCGTACAAGACGACTACGCGGCCCAGTCGAACGTAACCATGGCGGGACGACTGGAAGGACATTTACTGCTTGAGCACGGAGACATCGATGACAACGTCCATCCAGTGGAGACGATTCGTTTCGTGGATGCGTTGATGAAGGCGAATAAGAACTTCGACATGCTGTTTGTGCCCAACATGTTTCACGGAGAGAGCGGTGAACACGCTCTGTATCTTGTCCGGCGGCGGTGGGATTATTTCGTCCAGTACTTGCTCGGCGTCACGCCACCGGCAAACTTCGAGATCAAGGAAGACAGGGAATCGATGGGCAACGCCAGGCGTCGACGAAGCTGAAGTAATCGGCGCGACGAGCGGTTAGCGCTAAACCGACTACGCAACGAGGACACCCCATGCATCGACGGGACTTTCTGCAGGGAATGGCCGCCACCGCTGCTGGGCTGGAGATTCTGGCCCGCGGCGTGGGAGCATCTGCGCAAACGCGCCCTTCGGTCGCGCGAACCCATGGGAGGCAAGTCACCGCGACCATCTCCCTTGACGGCTACACGCGGCTCACAGAAATCAACGCTGAAGCGAATTCGTGGACGGTATATGAAGATCTGAGGACTCGCGAGGGATCGCTGGTATTCGTTTCATCGTCCGGAGATATGCGCGTGCTCACCAAAAGCGCCGAAGCCTCAATGCCGGAAGGAAGTCCGTACTTGGGCCTTGCTCTCAGGGACATCGGTTTGTCGTCACCCGATCTTCTTGCAGACCGCCTTCTGCTGGATGGTGATCCGGATCCAGAAAAAGTGAACTCAGCAGCGCCACCAATGGCGTCGGCGGAAAAGAACCCGCGCACGTGGACAACATTTGTTGGTACCCGGGAGGCCTACGACGTTACTCCTGTTTATCGCAGTGGCAACACGCGCACCTACCATCCGATTCAGTATTCCCCCGAACTGCATGAGGCTCTGAAAAGAGAACAGCTTTACGATGGCTTGGTTGGGGGTTGGATGCCAGCTGTCCGCAAAGTGATCCCAGTCTCCGATCACGCCTACTGGGAAGTGATCGTGTTCGGCGACGTGGATGCGAACAAGAATAGATACATCGTGCACACATGGCACCGCACGGCGCTAATCGAAGACAACAAGATTGCCAAGGTTGTGTATGGCCACAGCTATCCCGCGTACCCGCCCGGGCGCGAAGATCCGCAACCGGAAGAGTTTTATCGTGCACTGCTCGCGTTTGCAGAATATTGGGACGAACAACTGCACGATTTCGCTTCGGCTTCGCTTCCGCAGAGCGCATGGATCGATATGTCGAAACACTCATTCGCGAAGGAGTTGATGACGCGGCCGGGTGGAGTGTATCCCAAGTATGGTGCGGTCGACCGCGACTATGCCGGCTCGGAGTACGACGGCTTTCAGGACATCTTTACCAGCGCAATCTACACCAATATGGAGTGGGGCCGTCTGGAAACGGCGCAGATCTTCATCGACAACTACTTCACGGAATATGTAGATTCCAAGGGAATGGTGGACATGCGCGGCCCCGAGACCGCGCAGTTTGGGATGACCCTGTCGCTGTTGGCCCGCTATTTCGACTACTCTGGGGACAGCGCGTTGATCTTAAAACACCGTGCCAAGATCGAAGCGACAGCGAAGTTGCTTACCGACATGCACGACGAGAGTCTCCGCCTGTCGCAGGAGAATCCTGCGTGGGGACTGATCCGTGGGTGGAGTGAATCGGACTCGTGTCTCAGTGAGAATCCATCCCTATACTGGCAGCCGTACTACGCCAATAGCGCATTCGCAGCCCGGGGATTCAAAGACATCGCGCGAGCCTGGACGGAATTAGCGCGCATCAACGCTTTGCCAAGCATGGAGAAGCTGGCGCTAGGTTGGCTCAAGCGTAGCCAGACGATCCAGGCACGCACCATCGAAAGCATCGAGAAAAACATCCAGAGCGACCAGGCGCCACCGTACATTGGATTGTTTCCCGGCACGACACTCACTTTTCGCGAATCACTTGAAAAGGAAAAGCCCAGCCCGCAACAGTGGCCGCACCGTCCCTACGCGGAATTGCTTCAGGCGGATGTGCTGCCGTCGCGCCTGGCGACCCAGGTGATCGACTGCATGCGTGCTTACGGAGCGACCACGCTCGGAGTCGTGGCTAACGTCTGGCGCTTTCAGGAAGATGGCCGTGAGATCCTGGGCTTCATCTCGTACGGGTACGCGCAGGCGTTGCTCCGACTGGATCGCATCGAGGAATTCCTGTTGTTTCTCTATTCTCACCGGTATCATGCCCACACCCGGGGGAGCTGGACAGCGGGTGAAGTAACCGGAATTACGGGCGACTCTGGAACTTATTGCGTGCCGGCGCAGCAGACCATTCCGTTGCTGGTTCGTTGGATGCTGGTCCTGGAGGACTCTGACGAAGACAGGGTGTACCTTGCAAAGGGCGTACCGCGCGAGTGGATGGTCTCCGGAAAAGAAATTCGCATTGAACGTGCTCCGACTCGGTGGGGGCGTGTCAGCTTCAACTTAGCGGCGAAGCCGAACTCCAGGTCCATTGTCGGGCAAGTGGAATTGAGCGGAGCGAGAGCGCCCAGGGAAGTGCATTTCAAACTGCGCCTTCCACTGCAATCCGTGATCCAGAGCGTGACCGTAAACGGGCAACCCGCGATTCTTGAGGGAGTCCACAACGACACAGTCATCATCACTACGAGAAACGAAAAGAAGTTCGAGGTGGTGGGCCAGCTAAGCTGATCGCAGCGTGGGTGTTGATGAGGTTCCAATGAGCATGATTCACCCAATCTCGAGACGGCAGTTTGTCGCAGGCACCGCCACAGTGGCGGCGTCAGCGCTCCTGTCCAAACGTTTGTTCGGAGCGCCAACCTCGGCGACGCAACGAGTCGTCATTCGCACCGATTCTGAGGTCGGACTGGTGCGGCCAGAATTCCACGGCCATTTCATCGAGCATCTGGGTTCGTGTGTTTATGGCGGGCTATGGGTAGGCAAGGAGTCACACATTCCGAACATCAATGGATATCGAAGACAGGCCGTTGAATATCTTAAAGAGTTAGGAGTTCCGGTGCTGCGCTGGCCGGGTGGCTGCTTTGCCGACGACTATCACTGGCGTGATGGTATTGGTCCTGCCGCAAAGCGTCCCAAACGCGTGAATATTCATTGGGGAAACTACATCGAGGACGGCAGTTTCGGGACGCATGAATTTATTGGGCTATGCCGCCTGTTAAATGCTGAGCCTTACCTTGCAGCCAACGTAGGCAGCAGCACGCCCCACGAACTGCGAGACTGGATCGAATACTGTAACTATCCGTCAGGAAGCACACTCTCCGATGAGCGCGGGGCCAATGGTTCCCCGCAACCCTTCCGGGTACGCTACTGGGGTGTTGGCAATGAAAGTTGGGGCTGTGGCGGCAACATGCGGCCGGAGGAATACGCACGTCTTTACCGCGATTTCGCCGTCTATTGCCGAGGCTTCGGAGGAACGGAACTCTTCCTCGTGGCGAGCGGACCATCTGGCAACGATACTCACTGGTCTCGTGGGCTCATGGATGGTTTGGGTTGGGAACGCCCGGCAGGAGTGTCGATGCACTATTACTCTGGAGGCGCGGACCGCTCGACCAGTTTCGTGGTTGACCACATGAACGAGCAATTGGCGTCTTACGCCAAGGTTGAGGATTCTATCGTCCATCAGCGGGCCGTGCTCGACAGTTACGAGAATGGCAAGAAGGTCGGTTTGATCCTGGACGAGTGGGGTGTTTGGGATAACATTCCAGAAGAAGACGAGAAACGCTTCGGAAAGCTCTGGCAGCAAAGCACCATGCGCAGCGCGGTCGCCGCCGGCCTGGGGCTGAACATCTTCAATCGCCAGGCCGGAAAGCTATACATGTGCAATATCGCGCAAATGGTAAACGTCTTACAGTCTCTTCTGCTCACAGACGGGCCCGAAGGCGAACACTGTGTTCGGACCACCACCTATCATGCGTTTTCGCTGTTCAAGCCGCATCGCTCCAAAACTGCATTGCGAGTCGAGACGGAAGATTCGTCGCCCCTGGGGCTTTCGGTCTCCGCTTCGAAGAGCGACAAGGAACTCGTGGTCACGTTGGTGAATCCTCGCCACGATTCCGACCTACAGGTGGAGTGTATGCTGAAGGGCAGTGTCGCAGACGGAGGCACCAGCCAAGTCCTTCATGATGCCGATTGGAACGCCCACAACAGTTTTGACAATCCCGATCTTGTGGTTCCCAAGCAGCAGCCAATCAAAGTGAGTGGATCGAAGATGCAACTCGACTTGCCCCGCCTGTCAGTAACAACGGTAGTCCTGCCCATTCACTAGCGCTTTTAGGATTTCGTGCGCGGACCGCCATTACCCGATTTTACCTGCGCTTCCCTTCGCTTCTGCTCCAGAGCTTGCTTCAGCGACTCGCCGGCGTATCGGATGTGCTCGCGCAGTAGTTGGCAGGCTTGCGTTACTGCGCGCTGACGGCAGAGCTCGAGAATCTGGTGATGCTCCTCATTGGCGCGCTTCATACCGTGGGTCAGGTAGAGTTGCAGGCGGGTGTACCGTTCGCCGTTGTTGTTGACGTTGCGGATAATGGCCATGAACCGGGGCTGGTTAGCGCGTGAGTAAAGGATGGAATGAAATTGCCAGTTCAACCGTCCCCAAGCCGAAACGTGGTCGTCCCGCCGCAGTTCACTTACATATTCACGCAGCACAGCCGCGGCTTCCGAAAAATCGTCTTCTGTAAGGAGTGGAATCGAACGTTTCAAAACCTCGGGCTCAAGCAAGGCGCGAATGGAAAACAGTTCTTCGATATCATCGGGGGACAAGGCCGGCACGATTGCGCCCCGGTTCGGAACAATGGCAATCAGACCTTCCGCGTCCAGTTGCCGCAAAGCTTCGCGAACCGGAATTCGGCTTACCTGAAATTGAGTCGCGATCGCGTCCTGACGGAGTTGGGCGCCTTCCGGGATCTCTCCCCGAATGATCTGGTCGCGTAACTTATCGGCAACTGCCGAAGTCAGCGACTGTCGAGGGATGGCAGAATCCAATGCGGTTTCCAGGTCCATAATTGAGAGCTTCGAGACGCTGAAATCTGACGTCTAACGCGGATCGTTTTCACGTCTACTATATCGTATGTTGTTATGCAATGATTCCCTTTGCTCCCTACTCTCTCCCCTTGATGCCCCAGCAATAGCCGGGAGATGTCTGAGATCTCGGCTTCTTCGCTGTATTGCAAAGCTCACCATCATTTCGAGTCTGTCTGAAATACCTGAGCTTTTCCTGCGACTCACCTCGCATCTTGAAAATCGACCGCTTGAGGCTGAGAAGTCCGCGCACCTCGTACCCGGCCTACCCAGCCAATCAGCAGATAAATTGGAATCCCGAGCAGCACAATGAGCAGTCCGGGCCACGTCGTGGCAGGGCGATATGCGAAAAGGGTGGCCAGAATTGCGCTGGCGCCAAGAATGTAAAGAGCCGGGACCACAGGATATCCAATCGTGCGGTACGGGCGTGGTGCATCGGGCCGCTTGGTGCGCAGGCGGAATATCCCAGCTACTGTCAGTACATAGAAGATGAGCGCCGCGGAAATCACATACTCAAGCAGGTTGCTGTACAGGTTTCCCCACGCCTGCGTTGCCGCATCATACGTGCGAGGAAGCACAAGGAATGCGGCCCAGAGGCCTTGGAGCGTCAACGAAGAGGCAGGCACCCTCGCAGCATTGAGTTTTCCGGCGAAGGGAAAAAAGAGCCGTTGGCGAGCCATCGCATAGTAGACGCGCGCTCCGGTCATGGTCAGAGCGTTGATGGTGCCGAAGGTCGAGACCATGATGGCGGCTGCCATGATCGAGGTCCCAACACCCGGGAAGATGGCCCGCAGAGTGGCGGCTCCCACACGGTCTGCCGGTGCATGCTGGATTGCCTCCAACGGGAGTGTTACCAGATACGCAATGTTGGCGAGAAGATAAAGCACGATGACTACGGTTGCGCCAATCACCATGGCGAGCGTGACGTTGCGCTCCGGGCGTTTCACTTCGCCGGCCGCGAAGGCTATGTTGTGCCAGGAATCCGCGGAGAACAACGATCCGGTTTGGCTCAGGCAAAGGGCTACCAGCAGACCGGACATCGTTGCTGCGGTCAGTCCCCCTCCCAGAGAGTCAATTCCCTGCGCATGCCATGCGGCGCCGAAATTTGCATGGAGTGCGGGAGCGTTGCGCCCGAACAGAATCCCCAAGAGGATCAGCCCACCCAACGCGCCGGTCTTGGCAACAGTAAACACATTCTGAATCAGCCTTCCGTAGCGGAGTCCGAGAGTATTGCCGAACGTCAGCAACGCAATCACTCCAATCGCCAGCAATTGAGCCGTTGAGAGCGACAGGGCGTAGTGGCTTGAGAGGCGGACAGGAGCGATCAGGTATTTATCTTCCGAGATCAATGGCCATAGCACACCGGAAAAACGCGCGAAGGCCACAGCCACCGCCGCGATCGTGCCCGTCTCGATGACCGAGAACAATGTCCAGCCATAGAGAAAACCCCACAAGGGCGAATACGCTTCGCGGAGGTAAACATACATACCGCCGGCCTGGGGCATCATCGCTGAGAGTTCTCCGTAGCACAGGGCTCCTGCGATCGTGAGAGCACCCGCAACTCCCCATGCCACCAGTAGCCAGCCGGCGCTCCCGATGTGCCGGGCCATTTCCGCGGGAACAATGAAGATTCCCGAACCAATCATGGCCCCGACCACCACCATGATGGAATCGAACAGGCCCAGGCCTCGGGAAGATTCTCGTGGTTTGAGATCTGATGATTCTCGGGTTATCCGTTCGAGTCTGGCCGTCAAGGATTTGATAACCTTCTGAGAAGATTGGGTTTGACGATTGCATATTGTATCCATAAAATACTACAGGTGCCTAACTAATTCGCCATCCTCCATTAGCGAGGAGCAACATCCTCTTTCGGGGATATTCTCAACAGGAGTTTCGGAGCGATCGAAAAATGCAGGAATGCCGCAGGATCCGGGTCATCGATTCCCATACGGGAGGCGAGCCAACACGCCTGGTAGTGAGTGGTGGACCTGACCTGGGCGCTGGTTCGCTAGCTGAGCGCCTGGAGTGCTTTCGCGGCAAGCATGACGGTTTCCGCTCGGCCATAGTGAATGAGCCGCGGGGGGCCGACGTGATGGTCGGAGCCTTGCTCTGTGATCCTCTCGATTCCTCGTGCTCCGCTGGTGTCATCTTTTTCAATAACGTTGGATATCTAGGTATGTGCGGTCATGGAACGATCGGTCTGGTTGCGACATTGGCTTACATGAAGCGCATCGGCCCGGGAGAACACAAGATCGAAACGCCAGTGGGCACGGTAAGGGCTGTTTTGCACGAACATGGCGAGGTTACGGTCAACAACGTCGTAAGTTATCGTAGCGAGGCCAACATCGCTGTCGACGTCCCCGGATACGGCGAGGTGCGTGGAGACATAGCCTGGGGCGGGAACTGGTTCTTCCTCGTGCGCAATCACACCATGGACTTGGTCCTGCGAAATGTCGACCAACTGACGATTTTCACTTGGGCCATCCGCCAGGCTCTTCGTGATCGTGGCATTACCGGTGCCGGTGGCAAAGAAATTGACCACGTCGAGCTATTTGGTCCATCTCAACTTCCGGGTGTCGACAGCCGGAATTTCGTGCTGTGTCCGGGCAAAGCCTATGATCGTTCCCCCTGCGGCACGGGGACCAGCGCGAAGCTGGCTTGCCTTTTTGCGGATGGCAAGATCCGTGAGGGGCAAACGTGGAAGCAGGAAAGCATTATTGGCAGTGTGTTTGAAGGCAGTGTGACGGTGCGCGATGGCAAGGTGTATCCCAGCATCAAGGGATCGGCATTCGTGAACGCGGAGGCCGAGTTGGTGCTTGATCCACGCGACCCACTCTGTATGGGCATTCGCGCATGAGTAAGGCAGCCTATGACGTTGCCATTGTCGGTGTCGGTATTGTGGGTGCCGCGTGTACGGACGAATTCGCGCGTCGCGGTCTGCGGGTCGCGGTCATAGGCGAGGACGTTGTTGGAAGCGGCGCAACCGCTGCAGGGATGGGCCACATCGTTGTGATGGATGATAGCGACGCACAGTTTGCGTTGACCCGCTATTCGCAGGAGCAATGGCAACAGTTGAGATCCGAATTGCCGGATGATGTCGAGTACGAACAGTGTGGAACGATTTGGGTCGCGGCTGACGAAGAGGAGATGATCGAGGTCCACCGCAAGCGTGCCTACTACGGCGAGCGTGGAGTTCCAACCGAAGTGCTCGATGCGAAAGCATTGCAGAGCCTCGAGCCCAACCTTCGCCGTGGAATGGCCGGAGGTCTTCTCGTCCCTCAAGACGGTGTTGTTTATCCACCGTGCGCTGCCCTTTTTTTGATGGAGCGGGCGCAGGCACGGGGAGCAACGCTGATCCTCGGGGTTAGGGTTGCGAAAATGGGCGAGGGGAAGCTTCGTCTGACGGACGGTACGGAGATCTCCGCTGCAATCATCGTCAATGCGGCTGGAGCTTCCGCCCCCGATCTTACGCCCGGACTTGATATCAAGAAGAGAAAGGGCCATCTGGTTATCACCGACCGCTATCCTGCATTCGTGCGGCATCAGTTGGTGGAACTCGGCTACTTGAAGAGTGCCCATTCCATGAGCGGTGATTCTGTAGCCTTCAATGTGCAGCCTCGCCGTACGGGCCAGATTCTCATTGGATCTTCGCGCCAGTACGGTGCAGAGCACACGGAAGTGGACAACCCCATGCTCGTGCGTATGCTGCAACGGGCGGGGGAATATATGCCGGGCTTGTCCCAGCTATCGACCGTGCGTTGCTGGACTGGATTTCGTGCCGCCACTCCCGATAAGCTTCCGCTGATTGGGCCGTGGACTGGAGACACGTCCGTATTCCTGGCGACCGGGCATGAAGGCCTGGGAATTACGACATCTTTGGGAACGGCACGCATTCTTGCCGATCAGATCTGCGGCACGAAACCGGAGATCCCCGTCGAACCTTACCTGCCTTCGCGCACCGTGAAAGAGTATGTGCATGCATAGCCAGGTCACGGTGACGGTCAACGGAGCGCTCGTCGTCGTGCCCTTCGGTGCGACGGTTGCGATTGCCGTAGCAATGGCCGGACAAGCCTGCCGGACATCAGTGAGCGGTGAGCCGCGCGGCCCGCTGTGTGGGATGGGAATCTGCTTTGAGTGTCGCGTGGCCATTGACGGGACTCCGCATGTTCGGAGTTGTCAGGTGTTGTGCGAGCCGGGCATGGAAGTAGCGACCGAGAAGTGAACCGATGAACAGGGAAGAGCGGTACCATTTCGACGTCCTTGTGATTGGCGCAGGCCCGGCAGGCATCGCGGCCGCAGTTTGCGCCGCCGAGTGTGGAGTCCGCGTCGGAATTGTCGACGACAATCCCAGCATCGGCGGTCAGATTTGGCGGGGTGAGTCGAATGGTCCAGAAAACACCGACGCCTCGGAATGGGTTCAGCGGATGCGCCGGTCAGGCGTTGCCGTGCTCTGTGGGTTACGCGTGGTGCATCAACCGGAACAAGGTGTCCTTCTGGCGGAGGACCTTAGCGGCTTCTGCGAACTCAAATACGAGAAGCTTGTGCTGGCGACTGGAGCGAGAGAGCGATTCCTGCCCTTTCACGGCTGGACGTTGCCCAATGTGATGGGTGCGGGTGGTCTGCAAGCAATGGTCAAGTGTGGTCTGCCCATTCGCGGCAAGCGTGTGATTGTTGCGGGCACCGGTCCGCTGTTGTTGGCGGTGGCGGCCTACCTCCGCAAACATGGCGCCGAAATCCCCGTGATTTGCGAGCAGGCACCCTGGAGCAGCCTGGCAAGATTCGGCCTGGCGCTATTGAGTTGGCCAGAAAAGATTGCCCAGGGGATCCGGCTAAAGCGCAGTCTCGCTGGTGTTCCACTTGCCGCGAACAGTTGGCCGCTCGCCGCCCACGGTCAAAAGACTCTCGAAAGCCTCACCCTTTCGCGGGCCGGAAGAGTCGAAGACATCCCGTGCCATTACCTCGCTTGCGGTTTTCATCTGGTTCCGAACATTGAGTTGCCGTTGCTGTTGGGGTGTGCAGTTGGCAACGGCCGCGTGCAAGTCGACGAATTTCAGGAGACAACCGTCTCCTCAGTCTTTTGCGCGGGTGAACCGACGGGCATCGGAGGCGTCGAGTTGGCGCTAGTCGAAGGCCAGATTGCCGGTCGCGCTGCAGCGGGACGCGCCACAGAAGCGAGAGCATGGTTCGGCAGGCGTAAGAAGGCGCAACGTTTTGTGCAGTTGCTGGATCGTACGTTCCGCCTGCGGCCGGAACTCAGGAGTCTGTCTCTGCCCGGAACCGCGGTCTGCCGATGCGAGGATGTTCCGTATTTGCGTCTTCGGCAACACACCTCATGGCAATCTGCCAAGCTGCACACGCGTTGTGGTATGGGACCCTGTCAGGGAAGGATCTGTGGCCCCGCGACGCAGTTTCTTTTCAAGTGGGGGCCAGGCTCGGTTCGGCCGCCGGTTTTCCCCGCTCGCGTCGAAACTCTGATGGGCCCCACGAGGCAGTTGGAAGTGCAACGCAGCGAGTAATTGGAGGATACTGATGAACTGGAAGGGCGTGCTCCCTGCAATCACCACCAGTTTTACCGAAGATCTTCATGTCGATCACAGTGCCGTGGGCAAACATTGCTGCTGGCTGCTGGACAACGGGTGCGCCGGGATAGTTGCCCTCGGCTCACTCGGAGAGGGCGCGACACTGTCTTTCGACGAGAAAGTCGAGATTCTGCGTACGTGCGTCGGCGCGGTTCAAGGGCGCGGACCAGTCGTGGCTTCCATCTCGGCACTCACGACTTCCGAAGCTGTGGCGATCGCGAAGGCGGCTGCCGATCTCGGCTGCGATGCGCTCATGGTGTTACCTCCCTATGTCTATCAGGGCAATTGGCGGGAAATGAAGACCCACGTTGCCATGGTGTTCAAGGCTACTTCTCTTTCCTGCATGCTCTACAACAATCCTGTCGCTTACGGAACCGATTTCGTTCCTGAACAGATATGTGAATTGGCGGCAGAGCACGAAAACTTTGAGGCAGTGAAGGAGTCGAGCACTGACGCAAGGCGTGTATCGGCTATCCGTGCGCTGCTCGACCGTCGCCTCGAGATCTCAGTCGGCGTTGATGACGCCGTGCTGGAGGCGATCGGAGTGGGAGCCACCGGTTGGATTGCCGGCCTCGCCAACGCTTTGCCGCGGGAGTCGGTGGAGTTGTTTAACCATGGCCTCAATGGAGAGAGCGATAAGGCATTTGAGTTATATCGTTGGTTCTTGCCGCTCCTGCGCATGGATACGGTCCCGAACTTTGTTCAGCTCATCAAGCTTGTGCAAGCTGAAGTAGGAATGGGGAATCCCCGCGTGCGTCCGCCGCGCCTCGAGTTGGTTGGTGACGAGTTGCAGCGGAACACAATGATCATTCGTGATGCTCTGCATTCCCGGCTTCAGCCGGTAGCCAGTTTCGCGCTACCAAACAAAAAGTAAATTCCAAGAACATGGCAAAACCGGCAGGTCGATCCCTCATCGGTTTTCGGTGGGGCGGTCGCCCGCCGTGTTTGAGGTCACAGGAAAGATTTCGGTTGACGCTGCTCTCGGTCGTTTTATACTGATTCTTATTCAATAGTCATGCGCCTCACCCATGAACAGTTCCGTGAGCTGGCCGTGAAGCACGGTTTGGCCGTCACGCACCAGCGTCAGGTGGTCTATGAGGCCGTCATCGCTTCCCACGGACACTATTCCCCAGAAAACATTTACGCCGCGGTCCGGCGTCGCATTCCATCCATTTCTCTCGCCACGGTCTACAACAATCTGCGACTTTTCATCGAGTGTGGGTTGCTGCGAGAGGTCACTCCTCATGCGTCCACGTTGCGCGTGGACGGCAATCTCAAACCCCATCACCACCTGGTTTGCTCCCGCTGCAAATCGGTGCAGGACATCGAAGGAGACTTCATCGATTTCAAGCGGCTATCCCGGCAATTGCCGGGCGGCTTTGATCTGACGCAGCCGTTGATCGAGGTCTTTGGCCTCTGTCGCCGCTGCCAGGCCAAAAAATAATTCTTTCACGCAGTACGCAATCAAGAATCGAAGGATGAAAACATATGGAAAATACGCTCGCGACTTCATCGGGAAGTGTTTCCCCTGAAACTAAGGACAAAAGCACGTTATCCGAGGCGAAGTGCCCTTTCGGGCACGGCGTTCGCAAATCCCACGCGAATGTGGATTGGTGGCCGAATCAGGTGAACCTGAAGGTTCTGCACCAGCATTCCCCGCTGTCCGATCCGATGGGCAAGGAGTTCAATTACGCACAAGAGTTCAAAACGCTCGACCTGAATGCCGTGATCAAGGACCTGCATGCCTTGATGACGGACTCGCAGGAGTGGTGGCCCGCCGACTTTGGTCACTATGGGCCACTTTTCATTCGTATGGCGTGGCACAGCGCGGGTACGTACCGCATCGGCGATGGCCGCGGCGGGGCCGGATCCGGTCAGCAGCGCTTCGCGCCGCTCAATAGCTGGCCTGACAACGTGAACCTCGACAAGGCGCGTCGGCTGCTCTGGCCGATCAAGCAGAAGTATGGCAAGAAAGTCTCGTGGGCCGATCTCATGATTCTTACCGGCAACGTCGCATTGGAATCGATGGGCTTTAAGTCGTTCGGTTTTGGCGGCGGGCGCCCGGATGTCTGGGAGCCCGAAGAGGAAATTTACTGGGGACCTGAGGGCACGTGGCTCGCGGACGAGCGTTACAGCGGCGACCGTGATCTTTCCAATCCGCTCGCTGCCGTGCAAATGGGTCTGATCTATGTGAATCCGGAAGGGCCCAATGGAAAGCCCGATCCCATCGCCGCGGCACGGGACATCCGCGAAACGTTCGCCCGCATGGCGATGAACGACGAAGAAACGGTCGCACTCATTGCCGGCGGACACACCTTCGGCAAAACGCATGGCGCTGCCATTCCCGCTCAATATGTAGGCGCGGAACCGGAAGGTGCCGCCATCGAGGAGCAAGGCCTCGGGTGGAAGAATAAATTCGGCAAAGGCTTCGGTAGTGACACCATCGGCAGCGGGCTGGAGGTCACTTGGACCCAGACGCCTACCAAGTGGAGCAACAACTTCTTCACGAACCTGTTCAGCTACGAATGGGAACTGACGAAGAGTCCGGCCGGTGCGCATCAGTGGACCCCGAAGAATGGCGCCGGCGCCGGCACGGTGCCAGATGCGCATGATTCGTCCAAGCATCATGCGCCAACGATGCTGACCACGGACCTCTCCCTGCGGCTCGATCCTGCTTACGAAAAGATCTCGCGGCGCTTCTACGAGCATCCGGATCAGTTCGCAGACGCGTTTGCGCGAGCGTGGTTCAAGCTCACGCACCGCGATATGGGACCTCTCTCGCGCTACCTTGGCCCGCTCGTTCCGAAGGAGCCTCAGCCGTTCCAGGACCCTGTTCCCGCCGTGGATCATAAAGTGATCGGGGATCAGGACGTTGCCGCTCTGAAGGCGAAGATCCTCGCATCCGGACTGTCGATCTCCCAACTGGTCACGACTGCCTGGGCATCGGCGTCGTCGTTCCGCGGCTCTGACAAACGCGGCGGGGCAAACGGGGCGCGCATTCGCCTCGCGCCACAAAAGGATTGGGAGGTGAACCAGCCGGCCGAACTGGCGAAGGTCTTGCGGAAACTGGAGGCGATCCAAAAGGACTTCAACAGCGCGCAGTCCAACGGGAACAAAGGCGGAAACAAAGGAAAGCAGGTCTCGCTCGCTGACCTGATTGTTCTGGGCGGCTGCGCAGCGGTCGAAGAAGCTGCGAAGAGGGCCGGGCACGACGTGAAGGTTCCCTTCTCGCCGGGCCGCACGGATGCTTCGCAGGAGCAGACCGACGTGCACTCATTCGCCGTAATGGAGCACGCAGCGGACGGGTTCCGCAACTATCTCCGAAACGGACAGCGCCTCTCGGCTGAGGAGTGGCTGGTGGATCGGGCTCAGTTGCTGACACTGACTGCCCCCGAGATGACGGTTCTCGTCGGCGGCATGCGAGTCCTGAATGCGAACTTCGGGCAGGCCAAACACGGCGTCTTCACCACCCGGCCCGAGACGCTGACGAATGATTTCTTCGTCAACCTGCTCGACATGAATACGAAGTGGGCGCCATCTACATCCGAAGGCGTGTTTGAGGGGCGCGATCGGGCGACCGACAAGATCAAGTGGACCGGCACGCGCGTCGATCTTGTCTTCGGTTCGAACTCCCAGCTCCGGGCAATCGCGGAAGTCTATGCCTGCAACGACTCGAAGGAGGCGTTTGTGAAAGACTTCGCGGCTGCGTGGAACAAGGTCATGAACCTTGATCGCTACGACCTTGCCTGAGGTCGGCGAAAAAGAAGGCTGTCAACTTCGTGCTGTTGCTGTTGTTTGGATCGGCTAAACCGAAGTCGTCGCTTTTCCTGGCTCGTGGGGGCGCATTGCGCGCCCCCATGCCGCCTTTACCAGCGGAAAGCGATCGTTCATCATCAATCGCAAACCAGGTGTGCTTCCGACCGATCCGTCCGCCATTTTCGTACTCACTCAGGCCTAATTTCCGCTGAAGTCCCGATCGCCTGGCAAAAGTTTAGCCCCGCCGCTCATTGACCTGTTGCGAGCACCAGAGGGGAAATTGCGCGAACAATTCCTACTGGCCTCTCCGCAGAGCATGTCCGATGTTAGACTTCCACCTCATGACGGGACCAGCAGAAGGCTCCGCAGGGCGGGTCGCATCGGCCTGCGAGTTGTCAACACCCGACGGGCCAAGCGCCACTCAATCTCCAGCGAGCCGGTACGAGGCGTACCAAGCGGCGGTGACGGCTTTCGTGGTGTTGTTCTGCATTGTTGGTGTGGCCGTTTGGGGACTGCCTTTCTATTACGACTTCATGGTCCAACAGTTCGGTTGGACGCGCGCTCAAGTGACGTCGGGCAATGCTCTAAGCAAACTCGTTGTCGGACCCATCTTCGGCTTCCTCGCTGGATGGGTTGTGGACCGCTTCGGACCTCGCCGCATGATGATGATCGGCATTCTGATGGCGGGTGCCGCCCTGATGGGACTGGGCTCGACCTCAAGCCTCGGCATGTTTTATTTTTTCTACTTCTTCAACGCGCTGGGCTATGTATGTGGAGGCCCGCTGCCCAACCAGGTACTGTTGACGCGGTGGTTCGATCGATCGCGCGGCAAAGCAATGGGGCTCGCTTACCTCGGGATCGGCATCGGCGGGGCAACGATCCCTTGGATATCGCACGCGCTCGTTCAGCATTTTGGATGGCAGGCCGCTCTGCGGATTTTGGGCCTGTCGATCGTGGTCGTTTCACTTCCCCTGGCGATGCTGGTGAAAGAACCACCTAGAGCAGAAAGAATCGCTGGATCGTTCCAGTCCGCGAGTCCGAAGGCAGCATTCAAGCAAGTGTCGTTTTATCTCCTCACCCTGGGGAGTATGTGCTCGATTGCCGCAGTCAGTGGGACTCAGCAGAATCTGAAGCTTTTCTTGAGTCTCGATCGGCACTTCACGCAGAGAGATGCCGCAGGTGTCCTGTCGCTGGTGCTGGCGTTCAGTATCGTCGGCCGGTTACTCATAGGCTGGCTGGCAGATCGGTTTTCCAAAAAGTACGTCATGCTGCTGACGTACTTACTCGTTGCTGCAGGCATCCCTCTGTTATTCCTCGGGACTACCCGGCTAATCCTCTACGGTTCCGCCGCCATTTTTGGAATCGGTCTTGGTGGCGACTACATGATCATTCCGTTAGTGACCGCGGAAATCTTCGGGCTTGAGATCCTCGGGAGACTGCTGGGTGTGCTCCTTGCCGCGGGCGCCATTGCAGACGCTGTCGCGCCGTGGTTGATCGGCCGCTTACGCGACACGACGGGGAGCTACTCAGTGAGTTGCTTTGTGCTCGTGGTTATGGCGTTGCTCGGCGGACTGGCCGTTTTGGGTTTACCCGAGCGGCGGAGGCCCGTATGAGCACTGGAGCGATCCTTCGCCTGGGGAGCCTGAAGGACGTTGGACAGTTTCAGGATCACCTGCGGGCCCTCAACCTGCGGATCCCGTGCGACTCCCGGATCATGACCGGAGCGCAATCCCCGCTGCGCTGGCCGTTGGAACGCGGTCCATTCAAGATCGGCAACCGGATCGCGGTGCAGCCCATGGAGGGTTGGGACGCAACTCCTGATGGGGCACCTTCGGAGAATACCGTTCGGCGGTGGCAGCGCTTCGGCCGCAGTGGCGGCAAGCTGATCTGGGGCGGAGAAGCGGCTGCGGTTTCCCACGAAGGACGAGCGAACCCCAATCAGCTTCTCGCTGCCCCGCGAATGCAACAGGGCCTTGCGCATCTGCGAACCGTTTTGAGGGACGAGCACATTCTGACAACTGGCAGCGACGATGGGTTGGTAATCGGTTTGCAATTGACCCACTCTGGTCGCTACTGCCGCCCGAACGAACACACCCGCCCCGAACCGCACATTCTCTATCACCATCCATTGTTGGACCGGCGCCTGAAGCTGCCCCCCGACTATCCTCTGCTCACCGACGGTGAAATCGAATCGATCATCGAAGACTTCCATCGGGCGGCGTACATGGCTTGGCAATTGGGTTTCGATTTCGTGGACATCAAGCATTGCCACGGCTACCTCGGCCATGAATTTCTGAGCGCCCACACGCGGAAGGGACGTTACGGTGGCACCTTCGAAGGCCGCACACGCTTTCTTCGCGAGGTGGTCCAAGGGATTCGCTCGCTCGCTCCTGGATTGCACATTGGAGTACGGCTGTCGGCGATCGACACGGTGCCATTCCACTGTGACCCAGGTCAGAGCGTCAACGGAAAGTCCTCCACCGGAGTTGCGGAAACGCACCCGGACCTCATTCCTTACCGTTGGGGGTTTGGCGTGAATCCGCTCGACCCGACGGACACCGACTTGAGTGAGCCGCAGCGTTTCTTATCGTTATTAGAGGAGCTTGGAATTCAGTTGGTGAACATCACCGCGGGCAGCCCCTACTACAATCCTCACATCCAGCGCCCGGCGCTGTACCCGCCTTCCGACGGATATCTGCCACCAGAAGACCCCTTGGTTGGAGTTGCGCGGCAGATGGAAGCGACCCGTCAGCTCAAGCGGCAGTTTCCAAGCCTGCTCGTGGTTGGATCGGCGTATACCTACCTGCAGGACTTCTTACCCCACGTAGCGCAGGCCGCAGTGCGCGAAGGATGGGTCGACTTCGTGGGGCTCGGCCGGATGGTATTGAGCTATCCCGAGTCTCTCTGGGAGGCATCGGCCGGCACCCAGATCCAACGCAAGCTGGTTTGCCGAACCTTCAGCGATTGCACGACCGCCCCACGCAACGGACTACCGTCCGGTTGCTATCCGCTGGACACGTACTACAAAGACTCTGACCTGGCGGAAAAACTGAAGGACGCCAAGAAGCGCTGACATCGATCTTCTCGGAGCGCAGTACTCTGCCCATCTTGCGGGGAGATTGTGGAGATCAGGGATGACGGTTGAAGAGTTGCTCGAACGCCAGGAGCCACGACGCAAAGTGCAGGGCATAGCCGCCGCTTTGTTGCCGTACGAGACAGACGGCCGAGTCGCCGTCGACGCCTTTGCGAAGCAGATCATCTCCACACATCGAGCCGGGCTCATGAACGCCGTCGACATGGACACCGGCTACGTGAACTACTTGAGCGATGCGGAAAAGGAAGAGGTGCTCGACTGGACGCGGCAGGCTCTCGGGAAAGGCGTTCCGTTTGTGGCGGGCGCGTATATCGAAGAGCACTCCGGCGACGACATTGTCATGCTCTATCGCCGGCAGATCGACACGATCGTTCGTTTTGATGGTATACCAATCTTGTTCCAGACCGCTCGCTTGCACGGCAAGACTCCCGCGAAAATTGCTGAGGCTTATCGAGACATATGTCGAGACTACCCCCACGTACTGGCGTTCGAGCTCGGCCCTATGTTTGCAGCGAACGGGGAGATCTACGACTCGGAGACAATCCGGCGTCTGATGGACATTCCAGAAATCAAGGGAATGAAACACTCATCCCTCGACCGCCTTCTGGAACTCGAACGCCTCGCCCTTCGCGATGCACACCGGCCAGACTTTCGCATTTACACCGGAAACGACCTGGGAATCAACATGATCGAATACGGGTCGGACTACTTGCTGGGACTTGCCGCCTTTGCGCCAGAGAAATTCGCTGAGCGAGACCGACTCTGGGAGACCGGAGACCCCGGGTACTACGCTCTTTCGGACGCTCTGCAGTATCTGGGAAACGTCGCCTTTCGCGCACCCGTTCCCGCGTACAAGCATTCTGCCGCGGTGTTCTTAAATCTGATCGGGCGGATTCCCAGCGATCGGACGCACCCGAAAAACCAGCAGCGTCCTGTTTGGGAGGCCGAAATCATGGCGGATTGCGCCCGCCGTTTGTCTCTGCTCTGAGCCTATCGTGTTATCCGTACGGCGCCGCCACCAAGATTCCGAGCGCTGGAAATTATGCTCGTTCCTTCCCGGACCGTGACCAGCGTTTAGCCGGGAACGGTTATGTACCTCTCCGTTGTTGCGCTCAGGTCAGTGTGTCTTTTCCAGCGCGACCGCGCGGGGAAACAGAATGTTGTTCTCCAGGTGAATATGCTGGTGAAGATCGGCCTCAAAGTCCGCCAGCGCCTTGTACAGCGTTTGGTAGCTGACGCATGCGTCGCCTGGAGCCGTATAACCAGAACTGCCTTCGCGCATGGCACGCAGTGCCTTCCCAGCGGAGTCGTGCTCGTGTTCCATCATGGATACGGGGTTTTGCACGCTGCCAAACGGTGCTGGCAGAACCGGTTCTTTCTGGATGACGGCCTCTTCCATCCTCACTATGTAGGGGAACAGAACTCCCTCTTCTTTCATCATGTGTGTCGTCAGTTCCTGGACCAAGCCCCGAAAGCTGGCCCGGACCTGTTGCAGTTCGGGATGGTTCTTCCCGTGGACAGAGCAAACTTTGTCCAGGAGAGGAACGAGGCGAGCCATTTCCTCACGCGTGTACTTATGGTGCGTGTTCTCGATGTGCGCGACCAAATCCGCGAGGGCTTCAGTTTGCCAGTTCTGGTCTTTCTGTGCAGCGTGTGCCGCTTGCTCAGCCATCTCCAACGAATCGATCACCTGATCGATCGAGAGATTTGAGGCCCGGCAGGCGTCTTCCAGCGACTTGTTGCCTCCGCAGCAGTAGTCAATGCCTAGCTTTTCAAAGACTCTCGTGGCAGTTGAATGCTCCAACGCCAATTCACGAACGGTTTTGTCGGCGGCCATGTTCATTGGATTCTCCTCACGACCCCAGCTCCATGCCTGCAGGCCGCGCTTGATGTTCTAAAGCTAACGGAGATCGGTTTCGCTGCCGATGACTTTTGTCACGAAGGACGAATTTGGATGAGACAGTTCGGAATCGGAGGGAATCAGGAAAAGGTGAGTACGCGTGTAGGTTCTGATCTATTCCGTTGAATCGATTTCGGCTTCCAACGCTTTCAGATCTGAGATCGTCACAGCCCGTCCGTCGATTTGAAGCATCCCCTCGGCCTGGAGGCGAGAGAGATTGCGGGAAACGAGCTCGCGGACCGTGCCAATGTGCGACGCCAATTCCTGATTGCTAGCCGGCAACGTGATCTCAACACCGGCGGCAGAACGTTTGCCTTCCTTCTGGGCGAGACGCAACAAAAAAGATGCCAGCCGGTGACGCACTGTGGTGAACGAGAGTTCTTCGATGATGCCAATCAGTCGGCGCAGGCGCGTGCCGACCACGCGCAAGACCTTCAGCGCTACCTGAGGATGGGCCAGGCACAATGCCTGAAAATCCTGCCTGCTGACAAAGAGCAGCTTGGTCTCGTCGAGAGCCGTTGCGGACGCGGGATAGTTCCCGCTATCGAAGACCGGAAGTTCGGCAATGGAACTGCCGGGTCCATCAATACTGAGTACCTGTTCACGTCCATTTGCTGAACTCTTAAAGATCCGCACATGGCCGGACTCGACGACATACAGTCCAGAACAAGGCTCGCCCTCGCCGAACACACTCTGTCCCGCTGAATAGTTTCGCGGCACCGCACGTTGCGCGAGAAAACTCAGTTCGCTCTCCGTCAGCTCAGAGAAGATCGGGACTTTCGCAAGGGCTTGCCCCGCAGTGAACGTCGTCTCCATCACGACAGCCATTGTACTGGAGCGTTGCGGCGCGAGATTAAGGTATAGGGTCGACAGATCGTCGATACTGCAGCACCCAGAACCTGAAGGTGTCTTTTTCTGCCACAAGTGTCTAAGTTCGCCACCCCGTGACATAAGTCATAGCCTCGGCCTCTGATGCCCAGTAATGTGCAGTGGAAGCCGAAAAGCGCGAAACCGCCACTCTACGGGCCTAGCCCGTTGTATTTGCTTGGACGGTTGGCCCGTGTGAGCACTTCTGCACAGAATGGCAAGACCTGGCGTGCCAGAGTGGCGGAACCGCGACGGTGTAAAGGCCCCCTAGGAGAGTTACGTTCATGCCTTACAAGAAGCTATGGATCGCGCTGGGCGTGGTGATGTTCGTTTCGTTCGCAATCCTTGGAGGTGTTGGGTACAAGGGGATTAGCAACGGGCCACCTACACCGAGCAAGGTCATCACTGCCGATGGACGCGTATTGTTCACGGGCGAGACAATTTGTGATGGCCAGAACGTCTGGCAGTCAACCGGCGGGCAGGAAATTGGAACTATCTGGGGACATGGGGCCTATGTCGCTCCTGACTGGAGCGCCGACTATCTGCATCGGCAGTCGGTCATTGTTCTCGATCGTTGGGCGCGGGCTGAAGGATTCGCTAACTACGCCGCCATGTCTGCCGAACAGCGAGCGGGCCTACAGGGCAGGCTCACAGAAGTTACGCGGCATAATTCATACGATCCAGCAACCGAGACCATCGTGCTCGACAACGACCGCGCCGCTGCCTTCGATGAACTGGCGGCTTACTATGCCGACATCTTTGGCAAGGGACGTGACGAATACGCCATTCCCGCCGGGGCTCTGACCGATGTTACGAAACAGCAAGAAATGGCGTCATTTTTTTGGTGGACGGCATGGGCGGCCAGCACGAATCGTCCCGGACAGGACGTGACCTATACGCAGAATTGGCCGCATGAGGAGTTGACCGGTAATCGTCCAACCCCTGGAACCGTCGTTTGGAGCGTAATTAGTTTTGTGCTCCTGCTGGCGGCTGTCGGCGGCATGGTCTGGTATTTCGCTTCGCAGGATCACAAACCTTCCACGGGTACGGTGCCCCGACGCGATCCACTACTGGGTTTGAGCCCTACGCCTTCCCAGAAGGCCACTGTCAAGTACTTCTTCGTAGTGGCTGCGCTATGGGTAGTCCAGGTCGCACTTGGAGCAATCGTCGCACACTACGCCGTCGAAGGTGGCGGATTTTACGGCATTCCGCTCGCGAAGTGGTTGCCGTATTCGGTGGCGCGCACATGGCACCTTCAAATCGGTATCTTCTGGATTGCCACGTCGTGGCTCGCAACAGGGCTGTACATTGTGCCCGCAGTGAGCGGCGCTGAGCCGAAAGGACAGAGGCTTGGCGTGAACGTGCTCTTCGTCGCGCTCGTCGCCGTTGTCGTCGGTTCGCTGGCTGGCGAATGGATGGGAATCGAGCAAAAGCTCGGCAATCTCTGGTTCTGGTTGGGATCTCAAGGATACGAATACGTCGACCTCGGACGTTTGTGGCAAATCCTTCTATTTCTAGGTCTTACTTTCTGGCTATGGTTGATGTGGCGTGGAATCAAGCCTGCGCTGGCGCGCCGCGACGAGAACTATTCGCTCCTGATGTTGTTCCTGATATCGAGCATCGCCATTCCTCTTTTCTACGCTGCCGGCCTGATGTATGGACAGCGCAGCCCGCTAATCACCGCTGAATACTGGCGCTGGTGGGTGGTCCATCTTTGGGTCGAAGGCTTCTTTGAAGTGTTCGCGACAGTGGTTATTGCTTTTCTTCTGACCCGGCTCAAACTTCTGTCGGTTTCGACCGCCACTCGTTCAGTGTTGTTTTCAACCACGATCTACCTCTCGGGTGGAATCATCGGAACCTTTCACCACCTGTATTTCACGGGGATGCCTAACTCCGTGTTGGCGCTGGGCGCAGTGTTCAGCGCGTTGGAAGTTGTGCCGCTGGTACTGATTGGCTTTGAGGCCTGGGAAAACATACGTCTGTCGCAGGGAAAAGCGGATAGTCCATGGATCAGCGCTTACAAGTGGCCGATCTATTTCTTCGTGGCCGTTGCGTTCTGGAATTTTGTCGGCGCGGGGCTGTTCGGCTTCATGATCAATCCGCCCATCGCGCTCTACTACGTGCAGGGCCTCAACCTGACGCCAGTACACGGACACGCCGCTCTGTTCGGCGTGTATGGCATGTTAGGCCTCGGCCTGATGCTGTTCTGTCTGCGCGCTTTGCGGCCGGGGCTGATGTGGAAGGATCGTCCCCTGGCGATTGCTTTTTGGTCCCTTAACATCGGTCTAGCCCTGATGATCCTAATCAGCATGCTGCCCGTGGGCCTGCTGCAAGCTTGGGCCTCGGTCGAGTACGGCACCTGGTACGCGCGCTCGGCGGAGTTCATGCAAACGCCCCTGTTAAACCGTTTGCGCTGGATGCGCATGATTGGCGATACGCTCTTCGCATTCGGAGCCCTGGTGCTCGGATGGTTTGTCCTGGGACTCGTCACGGGACACTCTTTTGACCACACGGCCAAACTCGACGAGGGAGAATACTCCCCGCGTCCGGTTGGAGCGAAGGTCGAGGATGAGGTCACAGTGGGCGATTGATTCTGCGCTCTTGCGCTGGAAAGTGGTTTCTGGAATTAGTGCCTTCGCTGAACGCCTCGGGCCAGGGAGTCGGGTCGATTTCCTCGTGGGTTAAGGGCGACTATCTGTGTCTTCCTGACGATCCGCACTCTGACCGTGAGTTCGCTTCGGGTAGTGGCACTTTACTTTTCCGCCTTCGCTTCTTACCTTATCTTCAATGCCCATTTACTTCACCGCAGAATTGTTTCAATTTCTTGCCCGCCTCAGGCGCAACAACAATCGCGAGTGGTTCCTGGCGCACAAGGACGAATATGAAGGCTATGTGCGCCAGCCCGCGCTGCGTTTCATTGGCGATTTCGCGGCGCCCTTGTATGAAATCAGCCCTTATCTCGTCGCCGATCCCCGCCCTTCACGCGGATCTTTGTTTCGCATCTATCGGGACACTCGTTTCTCTCCCGACAAGCGTCCTTACAAAACGCACGTCGCGATGCGCTTTTCCCATCGAGGCAAAGACGTGCACTCTCCCGGCTTTTATCTTCATCTTGAAGCTGGCGGTTGTTTCGCCGCGTCCGGGCTGTGGCATCCCGAACCGCCAACCCTGCTTCGAGTCCGGAATGCCATCGTGTCTCGTCCTGAGGAATGGCGTGCGAGCCGCAAGCTCCTTAACTGGGAAGATGCCGGCAAATTAAGGCGGCCGCCACGCGGTTTCCCCGCCGATCACGAATTCCTGGAGGATCTGAAGCTTCGCGATCTTGGCACTGCCGTCGACTTCACAGATCAGCAGGTCTGCAGCCCAAGGTTCATGTCGATCTTCGCCGCCACATGCCGCAAGATGTCTCCTGTCGCCTCATTCCTGAGCAGCGCCGTCGGACTGAAATTCTAGGCTTTGCGGGTATCGTCATCTTTCGCCGAACCGTTAAAGGCCCCCGACCGCACAACAAGGATCTGACGAAAGGACTCCACACAACGGTCGCGATAGAATCGGTTTCGATGCATTCACTCCTTTAGAGGTGTTCTGTTTTGCCGAATCGTCTCTGGAACGAATGGCTCGGCCGTGCGGCGACGCGTCGACTGAAACGAAGAATCGTTCCCGATCTTCGATGGAACCAGGAGATCTGGGGCGAAGCAGTGAAAGAGAACCTGTCTCAGTCCATCCGTTGGTTGGATGCGGGCTGCGGCTGGCGGCTACTTGGTAAGGATCTGGAAGCGCTTGAAGGTCAGTTGGTGAGTCTGGCCCGCGTCGTGGTTGGTGTGGATCTTGATTTTGCTCACTTGCGGAAGCACCTCGACATATCCCGGCGCATCTGCGCATCCCTGGACACGCTCCCCTTCGGCGACGCCAGTTTCGATCTCATTACTTGCAACATGGTGGTCGAGCACTTGCCCGAACCATTGCCGGTCTTTCAGGAAATGGCGCGCATTCTTGCGCCTGGGGGCAGGATGATGGTGCACACGCCGAACACCCACAATTACCTCGTGTTCGCGAACCTGGTGGCCAAGAAATTGTTGCCGCGAGCGCTGATCCTCAAGTTCATACAGGACGATCGCGCTGGTGAGGACATTTATCCGACCTTCTATCGGGCCAACAATCGGCGCGCCCTCCGCGAGCTGGGAGAGCGTGTCAACCTTCGGACTGAGTTCGTGCGCGGCCTCACCCACCCACAGCCGTACACGCGATTCTTTGCGCCCGCGGCGCTGTTTGAACTTCTTCTCATGCGGGCCACGCTTACGCCTCCCTTCGACCGTTTCGGTGCAACCATCATGGTGGGTTTTCAGAAGCAAGCCGAGCTTGAGGTCAAGGCCCAACAAACTCCCCCTGGACAGCTCTCTGCTTGACCGGAGACGTGACCATTTTGCTGTCCTCCTGACCACGACAGGCACTTCACCTTAGTAATTTGTAAGAAGTCGCCGCGAAGATAATGATTAGCGGTAATGCCAAGTATCGAAAACACGCGCCGCTGGGATCGCATGCCCGTTGACTTGCCGGTCCGGGTCGTAACTTCCAAGGGCTTCTCGACCACTGTAGTTGCCGGCCGGGGTACTGAAATGAGCGAGGGCGGCATGGTGTTGTATGCGGGGATCTTGCTGAATCCAGGTGATTTGCTTGAGATTGAGTTCGACACCCCCGTGCTCTCGCGGATGCCTGCCATCGTGCGCTCCCGCAACGGCTTCTGTTTTGGTCTGGAATTCATTACCCCACTGCCCGCCTGATCCCGACTCTCCCGCCTGTGCAAGTCCCCGTGGCATTGCCTATCGATTTCGTCTAGCATCTCTACGCACATCCTACGCAACCCCACAGGGAGCCGCTGCATGTACTTCGAACAGTTTTATCTGGGATGCCTCGCCCACGCTTCCTACCTGCTGGCCTCGGAAGGGGAGGCAGTGGTGGTGGATCCGCAGCGGGATGTGGAGCTGTACATGAAGGCGGCCGAGGAGCATGGCGTAGCGATCCGGCACATTTTCGAGAGCCATCTGCATGCGGACTTCGTCTCCGGCCACCAGGAATTGGCCGCCCGCACGGGCGCGAAGATTTACATGGGTGCGCAGGCTGGAGCGATGTTTCCCCACGTGCCGGTGAGCGACGGCTTCGAGTTGAAGTTTGGGAAAGCCTCGATCCGCGTGCTGGCGACGCCAGGGCACACTCCGGAAAGCATCTGCCTGGTGGTCACGGATGAAGAGAAATCTCCATTGCCGTGGGCGGTCCTGACGGGTGACACGCTCTTTATTGGCGACGTCGGAAGGCCCGACCTGTCACCGAAGCACATTGCTGTCGAACTCGCGGGCATGCTCTACGATAGCCTGCACCACAAACTGCTGAAGCTCGCCGACAACGTTCTCGTCTACCCCGCCCACGGCGCCGGTTCTCTCTGCGGGAAGAACATGCGGGCCGAGCGGTCGTCCACCATCGGTACGGAACGGCTCACCAACTACGCGCTCCAGATCAAGAGCAGGGAAGAATTCGTGGCGCAGTTGACCAGCAACCTTCCTGCGCGTCCGGAATACTTTCTGAAGGATGCCGAGATCAACCGCACTGGTGCTGCGGCGCTGTCGGACCTGCTTCCGATGCGTGCCATTGCACCGGCCGAGTTGAAGCCTATGTTGGAAAATGGCGAAATCGCGCTCGATGTTCGCCCTGGGGAAGAGTTTGTCGCCGGACATGTCCCGGGCTCGGTCAACATCGCGCTGTCCGGGCAATTTGCGTCGTGGGCAGGCACAGTGCTGGGATTGGCGGCTCACCCGGTATTGATTGCGGAATCGGACTCGCAGTTGGAGGAGGCACGGCTCCGGCTGGCCCGTGTGGGCATCGAAGTTCTGGATGGATATCTTGACGGAGGCGTCGCCGCGTGGAGGCAGGCCGGGCTTCCAGTCGGAACGCTGGCGCAGATAACGGTGAGCGAACTCGATGCGCAGTTGCAATCGAGCAAGGTGCAAGTGCTCGATGTTCGCCGCGGGCCGGAGTGGGAAGCCGCACACATAGAGAGCGCGATCTGGTGGCCGCTCGACAATTTCAGAGTCTCGCCGCCGGAGATGGATCACGATGCGCCTATCGCAGTGCATTGCAAGGGTGGATATCGCAGCATGATCGCCTGCAGCCTGCTGCAGCGCGCCGGCTTCAGGCACGTGACCAATATCATTGGCGGATTCGATGCCTGGCAGCAGGCGAAGCTGCCTTCTGTGAGTCCCAAACCGGTGGGCGCGTGACCTGGGTGCCCTGTGGAAAAAATGTTCCCGCGGGAACATTTTTGTGACAGAAATATATGTACAGCAGTGTAAGTAATGCGGTCTAAGTGAGCCGAAATGCGTAACTTGTGGGCTCCCCTCACGAATGGCGTTTTGGTTCGGAAGGGAATCCCTCAGGGCCGAAGCCGCGGCCCTTCCACTAGTCGACTAAGTCGGTGGGCCGGGTTCCGACTCAACTTCCATGCCTTGTTCCACGATGAGGCGGACCAACCGTTCCATTTGATTCTCTGTAACCGCTGGATTCATGCAAGTGAACTTCAGGCACTGCCGGCTGCGCACGCGTGTGTGGCCGACGACCGCGAGTCCCCGGTCAAACAGGCGCTGGCGCAAGGTGGCATTCAGCTGGTCTGAATCCAGATCAACCCCCGACGGCACGTAGCGAAATACCACCGTGCTCAGTTGCGGTTCACACACGAGCTCGAGCCGCGGCGTTTCCCTTACAACCCGGACAGCGTGTGCGGCCAGCTCGATCGTCCGGTCGATCATGGCGGCAAGCTTGGTCCGGCCTAACGTCTGAAACGAGATCCACACTTTCAGTGCGTCAAAACGGCGACTGGTAAGCAGGGAAGTCGTGACCAGGTTCGGGATGCCTTCGTCGTCGTGGAGTTCGGGATTGAGATAGTCCGTGTGCAGCTTGATCGAGGCGAAGTGGGCCGCGTTGCGCAGCAGAAAAGCGCTGCACGGAATCGGCTGCCAGAAAAGCTTGTGAAAGTCGATGCTGAGGGAGTCGGCGGCATCGATCCCTTGTAGCTTGCCACGATGACGCGCGGAGAAGAGCAAAGCGCCGCCGTACGCGGCATCCACATGAAGCCACGCGCCCGCAGGGTGCGCGAGGGAAGCCAGTTCGGGGAGGGGATCGACCGAACCGAAGTCGGTGGTGCCGGCCGTGGCCACAATCGCCATGGGAAGCAGGCCCTTTGCACGTACGGCCTCGATCGAATCTCGCAGTGCCATGGGGTTCATGCGGAATTGGTCATCCGTCGGGACGCGCACGACGGCATCGGTTCCCAGGCCCAATTGCGATGCGGATTTGTCGACGGTGAAATGGGCCACATCCGAACAGAAGATTCGCAGCCGACGAGCTTCGGGTGGAAGGCCGGATTTCTGTGCCGACCAGTTCCATTGCTTCCTGCAAAACATGTCTCGCGCCAGCAGCAGGCCCATGTAGTTGGACTGAGAACCGCCAGTGGTGAACGTGCCGTCGGCGGTGGAGGGCAGGCCGGCCTCAGAGCACAGCCAGCGAATCAACTGCTGCTCGACCACCGTGGCGATGGGCGCCTGGTCGAACGAGTCCATCGACTGATTCAGAGCGCTGATTACCACCTCAGCCGCCAGCGCGGCCAGCATGGGCGGACAGTGCAGATGTGCGGCCGTGTTGGGATGGCTAACCGCTATGGAGTTCGAGACCACCGTGCGCAGCGCGGCAGAGATGTCTTCGACGGAACATCCGGCGTCCGGAAGAAAATTGGCGCCGATCAGGTTTCGCAGCGCGGCCGCGCTCTTCCCGCAATAGGGCCCGTCCGGCAACGACGCGCAGACAATCTGCGCCGCCTGCTCAATCAGTCGCCGGTATCGATTCTTGCTCTCTTCAGCGGGAGTCAGGAACTCAGATTCGAAGTTGGATTCGAACAAGGAACGGGGCCTCTTCTGCTTCTGGCTACGTCTTGCGCAAACCGAGAACCAGGGCGACCACGCCGCCAGCGAGAAGGACAATCCCGACTGCGGGCGGCAGCTTTTGGCTGCTTTCCGTCTGGACGCCGATTTTAGCGTCGCCAATCTTCACGCTGTGATCCTCGCGGGAGGGGATCGGAACAACAAAGGACAGTACTCCCAAGACCAGCAGCAGGACTCCGACAAGGGGAAGGGCTTTCATAAGGGGGCTCCAGTTAACGAATTGGCTATGCGTGAGTAATGCGTGCGTAGCGACACGACAACCACGCCAGAACAGCGCTACGCCAGTGATCCTATCACCAACCGGTGTCGCAGCAGAGGTCGCGTCTCCTTCGCGACGGTGATGAGAGAGACCATGCTGCGCCGTTCCTCGTATTTTGCATGCGTCCGACCGAGTCATTTGTGAGATAACTTCTCTTGTGTCTGTCATCGGTGGTATTCGATGGTTGTCGTGCGGATCTCATATTCAGGTTCATATTCAGGTCGGAGGAGCGACTCACAATGAAGATTGACAAGCTGGCCAAGGCCTACCGCGTGGAAGGCGGCAAGCATTTCCGCCTGAAAGATTTTGACCCGGCGGACACGGGACACTGGCGCTCCAAGGAGCACGCGCAGGAGGTTTTGCAGCAGGGCATTGTTTCGACGGCAGCGCTGCAAGATAAGCTCTACGCGCAGGGCCACTGGTCGCTGCTTCTGATCTTTCAGGCCATGGACGCTGCCGGAAAGGACGGCATCATCAAGCACGTCATGACCGGAGTGAATCCGCAGGGATGCCAGGTGTATTCCTTCAAGGCTCCCTCGGACGTGGAACTGCAGCACGATTTTCTGTGGCGCACGACCCACTGCCTGCCCGAGCGCGGGCACATCGGCATTTTTAACCGGTCGTATTACGAAGAAGTGCTCGTGGTTCGAGTGCACCCGGAGATTCTCAAGAGCCAGAAACTGCCGTCGTCGCTGGTCGGCAAGAATATCTGGGAGGAACGGTTCGAGGACATCCGCGGCTTTGAGCGGCACATGGCGCGCAGCGGCACCGTCATCCGCAAGTTTTTTCTCTACGTTTCGAAGAAAGAACAGAAGCGGCGTTTCCTGGCGCGACTGGAGGAACCGGAGAAGAACTGGAAATTCTCGGCGGCCGACATTCGCGAACGCCAATGCTGGGACGACTATCAGGAAGCCTACGAACACTTGATCCGCAATACGTCGACGGGACACGCCCCTTGGTACGTCGTGCCCGCCGACAACAAGTGGTTCACCCGGATCGTGGTTTCGGCCGTGATCGTCGACACTCTGGAGTCTCTCAGTCTGGCCTATCCCAAAGTGGATGAGTCGAAGCGGAAAGAGCTCGAAGCCGCAAAGAAGCTGCTGTTGAGCAAGTGAAGACGCCTCTGGGGGTTAGCCGACGGGACTGCGACGTTTGTCACTGATGAGTGTGATCGGAGTCACATCTCCCATTTTGGAGCCGCGCGACACTAGAGCTTGCGGACGGGTGAAAGACAGGTGCCCCTGTGGCAAGTTCAAACGATGGAAACTACCGGCCCAGCTGCATGCTGGCCCACCATCTGATTAACCGGCTGACGGTCATTGTCGGCTACTGTGATCTCCTGGCTCAAGAAGCTCCGGAGGATTCCGAGCGCTCTCGACGCCTGCTGCAGATGCGGGAGATAGCCACCTCGGCGGCTGAGGAAATCGGCCATCACGAGTGCGAGTTGGAGACCATTATGGCGCCCGCGCCCACGAAGGATCCGCGGCCCTCCCGCGAACCGGCCATCCGGCGGCAGAACTAAAATTGAGAGTGCCTGCCGCTTTGTTGCAGGGGTAGGTACTCGAACGATCTCGTCGCGTCGTGGTGTTTTTCCTGTCGTTTCCGCATTTTCATTCTGTGCGCCACCCGCTCTTTCCAGCCAGCCCCCGCGGGATTAGGATAGGCAATCGTCCAATTCTTCCCCGGAGATAACCCTGAACATGGTCGGCCCAGACAGGTTTTGCAGGAACGCCTCGCCTATCGCACGGTTGGTGCTCGTCAGCGCATTCTCGGTCTTTTTCACAATAGCTGGCTTCGCTCAAGCCAAACCGGAGAGGCAATCGAAAGCGGTGAAGCCGGCACCAGCAACCCAGCCAGCGTCTCCCGTGACCCCGGCTGCTGGCGATTCCGACGCTGCCGAATCCTCCAAGGCCGAGGAGAAGGCTTTCAAGGGGATGCATTACCGCCTGATCGGGCCTTTCCGTGGGGGGCGGTCGCTGACGGCGGCGGGCATTCCCGGCGATCCTACAACGTATTACTTCGGTGCCACGGGCGGCGGAGTTTGGAAGTCGACCGACGGCGCCATGACCTGGTCTTCTGTTTTTGACAAAGAGGGCACGTCCTCCATCGGCAGCATTGCGGTGGCGAATTCCAATCACAACGTGCTTTATGTGGGGACCGGGGAAGCCTGCATTCGCGGCAATATTTCGCACGGCGACGGCGTGTACCGGTCGCTGGATGGGGGCAAGACCTGGAAGAATACCGGTCTGCGCGATTCGCGGGCCATCGGCAAGGTCATTGTTAATCCCACGAATCCTGACATTGTCTTTGTGGCGGCTCTGGGGCATCCTTACGGTGCAAATGCGGAGCGGGGCATTTTCCGAACGACCGACGGCGGCAAGACCTGGGAGAAAGTTCTCTACAAAGACGAAAATACGGGCGGCATCGACGTAGCGTTCGACCCGCACAATCCCAATATTCTGTTCGCGGCCTTGTGGCAGGCGAGGCGCACTTCGTGGAGCATGTCGAGTGGTGGGCCGGGAAGTGGGCTCTATCGCTCAAACGACGGCGGCACAACCTGGAAGCGCCTCGAAGAGCACGGCCTTCCCAAGGGACCCTACGGGAAGATTGGCGTGGCCGTGGCCGCGAACTCGGACCGCGTGTATGCGCTGATCGAGGCGCACAATCCGGATGGCGGGCTCTATCGCTCCGACGATGGCGGGGAATCGTGGCAACTGGTGAACCCCAACCATAATCTGTGGCAACGGCCCTGGTACTACATGCACGTGATCGCCGACCCGCGTGACGAAAACGTGCTCTACATCATGGACGTCGACGCCTACAAGTCGACGGACGGCGGCCATCTGTTCAATAAAGTCCATGTTCCGCACGGCGATAACCATGGGTTGTGGATCGACCCGCAGAACTCACGGCGGATGATTGCCTCCAACGACGGCGGCGTGACCGTGACTCTTGATGGCGGCAAGAACTGGACGACCCAGGACAACCAGCCGACGGCGCAGTTCTACCACGTCATTACCGACACGGCCACGCCCTATCGCGTGTACGGGCCGCAGCAGGACAGTGGGACGGTCGCCATTGCCAGCCGCAGCGACGACGGGTCGATTGGGGGCAGCGACTGGTACGACGTGGGCGGGGGCGAGGCCGGCTACATCGCACCGGATCCGCGCGATCCGACTATTGTGTATGCGGCCGACTATCAGGGAAACATCACCCGCTACGACCGGCACACCGGACAGGTGAAGGCGATTACCGAGCAACCGGAACTTTCCGACGCGTACGGCGCGGCTAACCTGGAGCATCGCTTCCAGTGGACTGCTCCGGTCATGCTTTCTTTGCACGATCCGAACACGCTCTACCACGGCGGCGAGCGGCTATTTAAGACTACCGACGGCGGCGTGCACTGGCAGGCCATTAGTCCGGACCTGACCCGCAACGACAAGGAGAAGCAAAAAGTCTCAGGCGGTGATATCACGCTCGACGACTCGGGCACGGAATATTACGACACGATTTTCGCGCTGGCTGAGTCGCCGCTCACCAAGGGATTGCTGTGGGTGGGCACCGACGATGGGTTGATCCAGTTGACGCAGGATGAAGGCAAAACTTGGACAAACATTACTCCGAAAGACATGCCAGAGTGGAGCCGCGTCAGCCTGATCGACGCGTCGCCGCATGATGCAGGGACAGCCTACGTGGCGGTCGATCGGCATCAGTTCGACGATTTCCGTCCGTACATTTACAAGACCAGCGACTATGGCAAGACCTGGACGAAACTCACGACGGGGATTCCCGACACAACGTTTGTGCGCGCGGTCCGCGAAGATCCGAAGAAGCGCGGGCTGCTTTATGCCGGAACCGAGCAGGGCGTGTTTGTGTCGTTCAACGACGGCGGGCATTGGCGTCCGCTGAAGTTGAATCTTCCGACCACGCCGGTGCACGACCTCGTGGTCAAGAATAACGACCTGGTCGTTGCCACGCACGGTCGCGCGTTCTGGATTCTCGATGACGTCACGCCACTGCGGCAGTACTCGGACGACATCGCGCAGAAAGACACGTTCCTGTACACGCCTGCGACCGCGTACCGGATTCAGGCCGGAGCCGGTGGAGAGCGGCGTCCTTCGAAGCGGACCGGGCAGAATCCCCCGGTGGGCGCTGTGATCTATTACTTCCTGAAAGATGCGCCCAAGGCGGACAACGAAACGAAAATCGAGATCCTCGACGCTTCGGGCAAAGTCGTTCGCAAGTACTCGAGCGCTGAATTCAACACGCTGGAAGAGCCGCCTGATCCCGACGATAAAAAGGTGGAGAAAGAGATCAAGCCGGAGGCTGGATTGAATCGCTTCGTGTGGGACCTGCGCTATGAAGAGGCGCATCGCGTGCCCGGCTATTACCTGTGGGAATACGGCAGCGGCGCGCGTGGGCCCGTGGCTGTCCCCGGACACTACCAGGTTCGGCTTGCCGCGGGTGGGCAGAGCCAGACGTTGGCGTTCGATTTGAAACTGGACCCGCGGGTGAACGTCAGCCAGGCGGATCTGGAGCAGCAGTTCAATCTGCTCTTGCAGACGCGCGACGAACTCAGCCGCGTGTACGACACGGTCAATCAGATTCAGGACGTGCGTTCGCAGCTGTCGGGCTTGAAGCGGCGTTTGCCGGAGAACGCGAACACGAAAACGATTGTCGCGGCGGCCGACGATTTGGAGAAGAAGCTGGTCGCGGTGCGGGAGGAACTGGTCAACCTCACGATCAGCGCCAACGAGGACTCGCTGGCTTATCCTCCGCAACTAGACGCGAAGCTGGCCTATCTCGCGATGGATGCGGGCACGGCTGACTCGGCACCGACTGAGGCGGAGCAGAAGCAATTCGAGAAGCTGAAGCGGCAGAGCGGGGAACTGGTCGGACGGTGGGAAGACCTGCAACGGCGCGAGCTGACGGCGTTCCAGAAGCTCACGGCGGAAGGCAGCCTGTCGACGGTGGTTGTTCCTCCGGCCGGGCGTGCTGCGGATGAAGGGGTTCCAGCGCACTGATTGTTACCTAGAACCCGTCTCGCAATGTGCGCGCGGGACAAGGTAAGCAGACCTCGGGGGCTAAAGCCCAGATCTACTACGTGCTCTTACGGCACGGCTCGAAGCCGTGCCCTTCCCAAACCCGGGAAAAGCCAGGAAACATCAGCTTTTCCCAGCCTATTAGCTAGTCGCGTTACTTCTATTACTTCCGTGCCACTTCAATAGCACTGTTGGGCCTTGTCCGTGTGATGGGGCGTTGCTATCGTGCCGATAGTGAAGTTGTTTCTCCCCTGATGGGTTTTAAAACTGGCCGAGCCCTAGTGGGGGGTATATATGCGAATGATGCATCTGTGCTATGCGGCAATTGGCTTTGCGGTGGCCCGCTGGATTTTCAAGCGGCAGACAGCGGCGGACCCAGTCACTCGGTTCCGGTCTCAGGGCCTTCTGTAGAACGGTTTTTTTCGGGCTTGGGCGTGCGCCCCGTTGCGCCTCCATTTCGTCAGCGCGCGCCCATTGCTTCCCATCCTCCCTGAAGTAACGGTTACCAAGGTTTGCCCGAATCGCCCTGTTGCTCCTGTCTCTCCATACAATTGGCTCAGGGACGCTCCTCGAGCGGTCCGCGATCTCACTCTGAGCTTCCATGCCGCGGCTTCCATCAAGGCGACTGATCCTCGTCCTGTCCACTCTGCTGGCAGTGCTGGCGCCCGCACGGCTGGCCGCACAGGATGACCCTAGTGAAGCTCCCCTGGGGGACGTGGCCCGTACGCTGCGCAAGAAGACTCCGCCTTCCCAGGCCGTGATCGATGACGACAATCTGACCAAGGTGATGGATCAGGCGGAAAGCCGCCACACTCCAGG
>JADGNQ010000184.1 GCA_017883385.1 Candidatus Sulfotelmatobacter sp. | reverse complement strand
AGCCGAGTTCCTTGAGTTCGCAGAGCAGATCGTAATGCCCGGGATAGCGCAGGGTTTTCTCAAAGCACTCACCGACGCGCCCTTCAAACGTCTCCGGTAACGTCGACGTACCTCCCGAGGTTTGAAACGCCACCAGGGGTGAGAAACCCGCGATGTGGAAATCTTCGGGCTCGGTCAGAGGATCGACGGTGATCAGTTTGCCCTTGCGCAGAATGCGCGCCGGCTCCACGTACTCGTTGATGAGTCCCTCAACTGAAAACACGAGCTGATAGTGGAATGGCGGTGTGGGCCGCTCCGGCAGGCCTCCCACATAAAGCCGTAGTGCGTCGCAGCTTCCACCCAACCGCCGCACCAACTCCCCGCCCAGAATCGAAGCCATTCCCGGAGAGAGCCCGCAATCCGGGGCTACGGCCACTCCGCACTTCTCGGCCTTTTTCGATAGCGCCAGTTCCTGCCGCACCACCGTGTTGTTGCCGCCCAGATCGGCGAAGTGGCACCGAGCCTCAACGGCTGCCCGGGCCAGCCCAAGATTCAAGAAATAAGGCACTGCCGAGAGCGCGGCGTCGTGCCCCCGCATCAGCTTCGCGGCAGCTCTCTCATCGCTGGCATCGAGCGCTACCGCTCGGACCTTCTTGTCGCCGGTGATTCGATTTACCCGCGCCGCTACCTCGCGCGCGTGTTTCGAGTCGCTATCCGCCAGCGTAACCGAGTCAACCTGAGGCGTGCGGGCCATATCGAACGCCGCCGCCGAACCCATCATGCCCGAACCAATTACAAGGAGCTTCATAGGAATCCCTCTCATTAAGAATTGTTTTCTTGGGTGTCCCCGAGCGAATCGGACGATTCGCCTGGACGAGCGCGCAGCAGTCCGATGTCGGGTAACCCGTGTGTTAGTTGTGAAGTCGAATCGGAAAAATGATCGGCACAGAAGCGCGGGGTCGCGCTGGGACTAGAGTCCGGACGGGGCCAGCCGTCCACAGACCAAACGGCGAAGATCAAGCTTCAGCAGATTCACAGAAGATGATACCACTTCCGGAAGCGGATTCTGTAGCTATGGAACACTTGGCGATTCGTCCTGCGTTCCGCTATGGAAGTTGAACTGTGAAGAATAGGCGTACCGCCCGCTCCCATGAGGATCGGTCCGCAACCGAATCACTTCAACTCGAAATTGTAGGAACCTGAACCGATCTGAATTGCGTACGATCCGTTCTCTTGCCCCGCCTCCACCGAATTGCCATCTTCTGTTAGGCGTGCTCCCGTGATCGCGGGCAGGAAGACCTTGGCTGACGTATTCGCGGGGATCGTAACACTCAGAGAAAATGGTCCGGCAGGAGTTCCCTTCCAATCGCTGACGATCTTGCCGTAGATCGAGTCATATTCCGCGCGTGCTGCGGTCATGCGCGCATCGAGGTGCGGATGGATGACGATCTCCTTAAATCCTGGCGAATCGGTCGTGGTATCAATACCGGCGGCATAACGATAGACCCAGGCAATGACCGACCCGAACGCGTAGTGGTTATAGGAATTCATGGAGGGATCGCCGGTGTCTCCGTTCCAGCGTTCCCACCAGGTGGTTGCACCTTTCGAGAGCATGTAACCCCAGGATGGATACGTATCGTTTAGCAACAGGCGGTAAGCAACGTCGCTGCGCCCGTGATCGGCCAGCGCGAACAGCAAGAAGGGCGTCCCAAGGAATCCTGTCGAAAGATGCCAGTTGCGTGCTTCGATGTCTTTGACGAGTTTGTCGACCAGCAGGGGTTCAAGCGCTGCAGGAGCCATCTTGGTATAGAGAGCGACGACGTAGGAAGTCTGCGTTCCGGTTCCCACCTCGCCGTCGTCTTTGATGTAGGCCTTCTGGAACGCGGCGCGAATGTTCTGCACGACATCGTCATAGCGTTTCGCGTCGGCATCCTTGCCGACGGCATGCGCCATCTGCGACATCATGTTCGCGATCAGGGCCCAGTATGCGGTCGCGAGCAGATCCTTGTTCGTATGTTCATCGGGAGCCAGCCAGTCTGCAAAGTTGGGCCCAACCCCTTTCTTGCGCAAGAAATCGGGATTCCGGCTCTGAATGAATTCCATCCAGCGCTGCATCGCATCCCAGTTTTCCGCAATGACGGTCTTGTCCCCATATTGCACCCATGTTGTCCACGGAACGATCACTCCCGCATCGCCCCAGCCGGGCGCTCCTACTCTATCGCTGGATGCGGAAGGATCCTCAGACTCGTCGGCACTGGAAGGAAGCGTGTTCGGAGAAACATTCGTAAATGCGCCCTGACTGTTTTGGGCGTCGACGATGTCCTGAATGAATTTCTGAGAGAACGCAGCGATGTCGAAGTTGTAGCTTCCAGTTCGCCAGAAAACTCCTGCGTCTCCCATCCAACCCAAACGTTCATCGCGCTGCGGACAATCCGTGGGGACGCTCAGGAAATTTCCTCGCTGACCCCAGATGCCAATCGACCACATCTGATTGACCAGATCACTTGACGTGACCAGTTTGGCCACAGGGTCGCCGCTCACGCTGCTGACGACTTCTCCCTTAATCGCATCCAGAGGCGGAGTACCGGGATAGCCCGTCACCTCGACATAGCGGAAGCCGTGGAAAGTAAAATGCGGGGAAAAGGTCTCTTCATCGCCGCCTCGCAAGGTGTAGTCGTCCGTGGCATCCGCGTTTCGCAGATTTGCCGTGTAGATCGTCCCGTCCGGGTTCAGGATTTCCGCAAAACGTAGCCGGACCTTAGTACCCGCCGCGCCCTTCACCTTCAGAGTCGCCCATCCCACCATGTTCTGGCCCATGTCAAAGATGTAGGTGCCGTTTGCAGCGGGAGTTACGCGCTTGGGGTCCAACGTGGCGATCACTCGTGCGGGCGCGGTAATCTGGCTGGACACGGCAATGGCGGGCGCATCGGCAACCACCGCCGGTTTCCATTTGGAGTCATCGAAACCAGTCTTCTGCCATCCTTCCTGTTCCAGGCGGCCGTCGTACGCTTCCCCGCCATAAATGTCGGATCGCAGAATGGGTGACGCAGCCGCCTTCCATGATTCGTCGGTCACAAGCGTGTCATGACTGCCGTCTGCATAGTCGAGTTCGAGTTGTGCCACAAAGCGGTCCGGCGGAGGAAAGAAGTGCATTCCAACCCAGGTCAGTCCGCTGCCATACCAGCCGTCACCCAGCAGGGCGCTGACTGCGTTATTGCCGTTGACTAATAAGCTGGTCACGTCGTAGGCCTGATACAAGACGCGCTTGCGATAGTCGGTGAAATCGGGCGTCAGGACATCACTTCCAACCTGAGTGCCGTTCAAAAACACGCGGTAGCTGCCGAGAGCAGTTACATAGAGTCTCGCGCGATGTATGTTCTTCGACAATGCGAGGGTCCGCCGTAGGTACGCGGCCGGTTGCGGCAGCTCTCCCGGATCTCCGAGCCTTTTGTCCGTTAAATCCGCTACGACGTGGGCTGATTGCCAGTGCGATGTCATTTCGAGACTCGCCTCCCAGTGTTCGTTCGTTGGAAAGCGCATCGTGGCGCCATTCGGACGCGTGATCTTTACCAGCGCCGCCAGCGCGGCCGTCGTGGTTTTTGCTCCCGCGTTGGGCCCGTACTCCTCCGACTCGAGCGCAGTAACCGTCACCTCGATCTGGTTGTTGCCCACGACCAGTTGGTCAGAAATGTCCCGACGATCGAACGTGGTCCATCTACTTTTGGCATCTACTTCATGATCGTTTACCTTCGCGACGAAATCTCCTCGCGTCGCGAGTAACAGGACTGCCTCTCTTGCTTTCTCGGAGAGATGGACGGTGACGCGAAATGTAACGGCCGTTTTCGGCACAACCGCGAGCGCATCTTGACCCGATACCCAAATCCAGCGGATCTCCTTACGGTCCGCGTCATCCTCGGGGTTCTTCCACCGGATCCACTTTGCCTTCCAGTCCGTTGTATGGAGAAGGCCCGTCTCCCACCAAGCTCCTGATGCCGATTCCGAGGCTTGCCTTCCCCTATCCCACACTCGGACTTTCCAGTAGTACCTCTTCCGCGATTCCAGCGCCGGGCCGCGATAGACAATCCCAACCGACTCCGCGGATTCAACTTTGCCGCTGTCCCAGATATCGGCCTTGCCGGCCCGCAGACCTTCGTCATTGCTAGCCACCAAGACCTCGTAAGCCGCCTGCCTCCAATTGCGTTCGGTATTGTCGCTCTGCCACGACAAGTGAGGCGCCGCCACATCGAGGCCCAGAGGGTTCTCCAAGTATTCGCAACGCAGGCGGACGGGCGTGGCGCCGGCAAACGACGCGAGAATGACAATTGCTATGACGAGACACAGTAATTTGGGAAGCTTCACGTGATCCTCCTGGGCTATTAACGTTGACGGCGGGGATGGTTTCACTTAGGCAATAGTGGTGTCAACCTGCGAACTCTGAAGGCCGAATGTTTCGCTATGTGAAAAGGACTCACGCTCCTTAGAAAAGGAACTGGAAAGCCGATCACGTCAACACACTCGGACGCACTCCATTCCCAACAACGCTCCCAGTTTCTTCACTTTTCTCGAAATGTGACCTACTCCCACGGCACAGTGGTGCGCTGGTCCATGAACATTCCATTCGTTGAGGAAGTTCCTGGCGCCAATCGAAAAGCGGTAGCGGCTGTTTGTGTTGCCGATTTCGAGAATGGGGCCAGCCACAGACTCTGCCTCAGCCACCAGCAGTTTGAGCTTGCCGTCCACGGTCTGTACCACCGAAAGCAAAGTCACTGGTCCATGCTTGACTGACATTTCCACCGAGAGTCCTCGACCTACCTTGCCGTGATAAACCTCCAGGGGACGAACCTTGGTCTTCCCCTCCGCGATCGCGATGTGCCCGGGACCGTCGTGTCCCATCAGCACCACATCGTCGTTGTAGTCCACCGCATAGTATTCGGTGAAGGAGCCTCCGACGCCGAAAGAGTCCATAATCTTCATCGCCTGCGCATTTTTGACTTCGTATTCGCCCGCAACCGGGACGCCGCGCGATGTTAGCAAACTAGTCCCCAGGATAATGGAACTGATGGCGTCCTCATTCTCGGGACTTCCCACGGCTTTGTGGTAGTAAGCCAGAGAACCAAGGCGGTGAGCTTCGACGAGCTTGTCGAGCGCACCGGAGGTGCGGGCGGCACGCTGAAGTTCCTCAGCCGAACAGTCTGCCTGCACATCGAAGCAGGTCCTGAACTCCGCCACTCTGAGGTTGAGGTCGGCCTCGCGCACCTCGCGCCGCAACGCCGCCAATTCTTCGACTTCGAGCATCTCGATATGCCCCCCGAAGTAGGCGCATTGTTGCGTCAGATCGGAATAGATGTCGAGCATCCCTCCGTAGTAATTGCCCATGACGCCGAGGCGATTGTGCTCCATGATACGGGCAACGCGGGCGGCTTCGATCCATTCTGCAATTTCGTCCCACGCTACCGGATCGTTTTCCAGCATGCCGGTCACCTGGAAAAACGGAATCCGGCAGCGGTTGAAAACATTCGCGATTTCCGGAACCGGGCACGCCTGGCAATATGCGAGCCACTCTCCCGTCATCTTCGTACGGTCCCCCAGGCGATTGAACCTTGCATAGTCAATCGCCGGTGCGGGTGACAGATTGAGAATGATTACCGGGACCTTCGCCCGCCGCACCGCGGGAAGCACCGTCGAAGAGAGAGCGTAGGTCGTCACGTATAAAAAAATGAGGTCTACATCGGCTTTTCGGAACTCGTGCCCGGCCACAAGAGACTTCTCCGGAGTGTCGATCAGGCCCAAGTTGATCACGTGTACGTTGGAGGCCTCGAGTTGGCGGGAGACTTGCGCCGTGAATCCGATCAGTTTGTCGCGAAGTCCAGGAAACTGTGGCCAGTAGGTATCCAGGCCGATGCCGAAGAGTCCAACCTTGAGATGATTCTCCGAGCCTTCCATGGGTAGTTCGTTCATGGTTATTTCTTCAACCCGCATACGCGGAATTGTCGCAAGCATAATCTCTGCTAGCTCGAGCTACAAGCCTCGCGGCGGTCGCGCCATCCGTCCTGCGATGCGAAACCGGGAACTCCATTTCGGAGTACTCCAGTAGACTCGGACTTTAACGGCCAATGCGTGCTGTCGCCTCCAGTCCCTGGCTGTTCTCACCGCGAAATACCGATCCGTATGCAATCGGTAATTGACGGTTCCGGTAGCTCATGCGAGCATTTCGATTCCGCGGGCGGGAGTGTCTATCCCAGCACCAGGCAACGTCATCGAATCCAGTCTTCGGAGGAACCTCAATGATCGAGTCAAGGCTAACGTTACCAACCGTTCTGGTGGCCGTCATCATGTGCTCCTTGACGTCACCCGCTCAGGATCAACCTTCCAGAGTTATCGTTCACTGGGACAAAGTCATTCGCACGTCCCAGACAACGCCGACATTGCAAGTTGTGGTGAATCCTCCTCTGCAGCGTGGCACGCCAGTACACGACAATGCGTTCAAATCCCTGCACGACCTGGGTGCGGACTATGTGCGCTATGTACCTTGGCTGCCTTATCCGAAGCTGGGGGTGGCCGAATTGGAGCCTCCGAAAGACGGAAGCACTTCCTGGGATTTCTCCGCAATCGATCCCATGACGATCGACTTCCTCGACGCGACCAAGGGGCATTCCGTAATCCTCAACTTCAGCACCATCCCGCAGTGGATGTACAAGACGGACAAACCGGTAACCTATCCCGCAGATCCCAACCAGGTCACGTGGAACTACGAACAAGGCACGGAACTGCGCGATCCCAGCATGAAAGAAGTGGCGGACTACTTTACCCGCCTGATCTCCTGGTACACGCAGGGGGGATTCACTGACGAACTTGGCAAGCGTCACGAGTCGGGTCACCACTACTCCATTTCTCACTGGGAAGTGCTGAACGAAATCGAGTTCGAGCACCAGATTGATGCCAAGACCTACACTCGCCTCTACGACGAAACGGTCCTTTCGATCAAGAAGGTACAGCCGGACATGAAATTTGTCGGCCTCGCACTGGCCATGACCACCGACCCGCACTATTTCGAATACTTCCTTGACCACAAGAATCACAAGCCCGGCGTCCCGTTGGATTTCATCTCGTACCACTTCTACGCGGTTCCTACGCCGGATGAAACACCGGAAGTGGAGCAGTTTACCTACTTTGATCAGGCCGATGGCTTTCTGAAGGCAGTGCGCTATGTGGAAGCGATTCGCAAGCGACTCTCACCCGAAACGAAAACAACAATCGATGAACTGGGAGTCATCTCGGCGGACGATCTCGCCCAGGGCGAGACCGGGCATGTCGCAAGGCCCATTGAAAACTCCTACTGGAACCTGGCCGGAGCGATGTATGCGTATCTTTTTGGGGAGATGACGAAGATCGGGATTGATGTGGCGGGCGAATCGCAGCTTGTGGGCTTTCCGACCCAGTTTCCCAGCGTATCCATGGTGGACTGGAACAACGGAAAACCGAATGCGCGCTATTGGGTGCTGAAGTTGCTTCACGACAACTTCGGCGCCGGAGACCAACTTGTGGAGGTCGAATCACCCACGCCAAACAACCCATACGTCTACACAATTGCATTTGTAACGCGTGACGGCAAGAAGCGCGTGCTGCTGGTCAACAAGCGCGATCGTCCTTTTGACGTTTCCGTCGTGGGTGCGAGCGCCGGAGAAGTCAACTACGTGGATCAGACTACTGGATTCCAGCCACCCGCCACCGCGACACTGAGCAGCGATAATGTGAAGCTGGCAGGTTATTCCGTGGCAGTCGTCACCCTTCCATAGGGCTGACTGGCGGCGATTCACTGCGAGGCTTGGGATCGACCTCCTGCTTCGTCACCTCTCGAGGTGAGAATGCAGGCTCAAGCCCTTCCTCCAGGCTCGCCCTGTCAGGCAAGCGCGTCATTGTTCAGAGTAACGTTCGACGTCATCGGAGTGTTATGCTGTGCGTTCTGCAATGCGAAATTGCAGGTTCTGGTAAAGAATTTCGTGACCTTCCGCGGGAAGGACTGTAACCTTCAAATCCGAAACGAGGTTCCCCTATGGACGCACGCAAAAGTGAGAAGATTTCTAATGCGCTTGAGTCCTTCCGCATCGAGTTACCGTCCTGGGGCTTCGCCAATACCGGTACGCGGTTCGGAAAGTTTATCCAGCCCGCCGCGGCAACTACAACCGAGGAGAAGTTCAGCGATGCCGGCCAGGTACATCTGCTCACGGGAGTCTGCCCCAC
>JADGNQ010000392.1 GCA_017883385.1 Candidatus Sulfotelmatobacter sp. | reverse complement strand
GCCTCCAGCCGAAAGCGCTGCTCCATGGCGGAATCCCCTGTCAACTTGATCTGGCCGCCCGCACCGAGCACGCGTTGCCACGGCAATCCAAAGCCGCGCCGCAGGACGGCAGCGACCTGCCGTGCCGCTCCTGGAAAGCCAGCCGCCCGCGCAATTCCGCCATAGGTCGATACTCTTCCACGCGGAATGGCGCGAATCGCCTGCTCGATTCGCAGGCGCATCTCGCCAGCATTATTCTGATTGGTCTTTTCCGCACGCGAACCGCGCCGTCGTGGCTTCACAGTGCAGTTCACCCCAAGATACGAAGCATTGGTCCCCACTTCTTCGACCCCGAGGAGGAGCCGAAGAGGTGGGGCTCGCCTTACGCCGCGTTGCGGAAAGATTCCAGGGCCTTGTATTCCGAGTCGTGCACGTCAAACACCGTCAGCAGCTTGGTAACCTGCAGCAGGTCTCCCACGCGCTTGGTTAGGTTTGCCAGCTTGATCGAGGCTCCAGCGCTGAGCGCGGTGGTGTGCAGCGCCACCAACGTGCCCAGTCCGCCCGAATCGATGTAGTTCACTTCGCCCAGGTTGAGCACGACGCGCTTGTTGTTGTCCGCGATGACCTTTTTTACCTCGTCCCGCAACAGCGCCGACTCTTCGCCAAACACAATCCGGCCGTTGCACTCGATGGCCACAATTCCGTCCACCGTTCGCTTCGTCAGTTTCAATTGCATAACAATGCTCCTTTGCGGCCCGCCGTGGACTTACCTCGCCCCAGCCGCATCCGCACACAATCTTGACGCACCAGCGTATCGTTTGTGCGGGCGCTTCGCAAGCCCATGCCAGCCTTCGCCCTCCCCGGGTATAATCCAGCCCATTCGGCGCTTTGGAGGGCGTACATGAGTCTCCAGAACTTCAGCTCCGCGGTTCCCGTGATCGCGACTTCTGACATACGCGGCACGATTCGCTACTTTGAGCAGACGCTCGGCTTCAAACAGCAGTGGGTTTGGGGAGATCCTCCCGTCTACGCCGGCATCCGTGCCGGCGGCGCCCTGCTCTACGTGACTCATGATCCCGAACTGGCGTCCACCATCCAGGAGCGGCGCCTCGCCCCAGACATCTTCCTGTGGGTCACGGACATCGACAGCGTCTACGCGCAGCACCGCGCCAGTCGCGCCGACATCACCGAAGAGTTAACGGCGCGTCCCTGGGGTGTTCGGCAGTACGTCGTCCGCGAGCCTAACGGATACCATCTGAAAGTCGCTGAATCACAGGACGAAGGACACGAACCGGAAACTACAGAATAGTCTCCTCTTCGCGTCCTTGGCGGCCTTTCTCAGCGCTCTCTGCGGTTTAAGGTTTTGCTTGTGCCCCGGTAACCGAATCCCTCGATCACGTATAATCGTGTCTTCTGCCCATGAGTTATACCGTCCTGGCCCGCAAATACCGTCCGCAGAAATTCTCCGAGGTCATCGGACAGGAGCACGTCACCCGCACCCTGCAAAACGCCATCGAACAGGGACGCACCGCTCACGGCTACATCTTCAGCGGCCACCGCGGCATCGGCAAAACCACCGTCGCCCGTATTCTGGCCATGGCGCTAAACTGCCGCTCGAAGGATAAGCCGGTCCCGGAGCCCTGCGGCGTCTGCGAATCTTGCACCGAGATTCGTGCTGGCAACGCCGTCGATGTCATTGAGATCGACGCTGCCACCAATCGCGGCATCGACGAAATCCGCGAACTCCGAGAAGCCGCCCGCTATCGCCCCGCACGCGACCGCTTCAAGATCTACATTCTCGACGAAGCGCACCAGATCACCGACGCCGCCTTCAACGCCCTTCTCAAGACCCTGGAAGAGCCGCCCGACCACATCGTCTTCATGCTCGCCACAACGCAGCCCGAAGACATTCCCCAAACCATCCGCTCCCGCTGTCAACACTTCAGTTTCCGCGCGGTCAAGTTCGACGCCATCGTCGCCCAGTTACGCGACCTCGTCACTCGCGAAAAAATCGAGGCCGACGACGACGCCCTCGCTCTGCTCGCCGAAGCCGGCGACGGCTCCATGCGCGATGCGCTGTCGATTCTCGATCAGGCCATCGCGTCCTCAAACGAAAAACTCACTGCCGACTCCGTTCGCAATCTTGTCGGCGCAGCTCCGGCCCATATCCTTGAACAAGTGATGCAGGCCGTGTCTGAAGGCAAGAGTGAAGAAATCCTCCGCCAGGTCGATCATCTGATCAGCGAAGGCCACAGCCCCACGCACTTCGCTCGCCAGATGGTCCGTTTCCTGCGCAACGCCACCGTCGCGAAAATCGCCGGCAAAGACTCCTCCTTGCTCCAAATCTCTAGCGAAGAACGCGAGCGCGTCGCCCGGGTAGCCGACCTGTTTGGCGAAGAAGATCTAACCCGCCACCTGCAAATCATGCTCCGCACCCACGGCGAACTGGGATACAAGCAGGAACAACGCTTCCACCTCGAACTCGGCCTGCTCAAAATGGCCCACGCGCAGAAGTTGATCCCAATCGAGCAGTTGCTGAGTGAAGCAACCGGAGTCCCTGCGGCCGCTGTCCAAAGGCCTGCTGCGAGACCAGCCATTGTAAGCAGCGCGTCGCCCGCCGAAACGCGCCGTCCAGAGCCCGCTCCCACCGCGCGTCCAAACTACGTTTCCCCGTTCGCGGCCGACTCTGCCCGCAAAGGCACTCCGCGGCAAGAAGATTCGTCCGGCTCCACTCCCGCGCCCGGTCCCCGCATCGTAGCCGCGGCCAGCGCCCCAGAACCGGTGATCATGGGCTCCGCCGCGCCCCTGCGTGATCTCGCCTCAGAACCAGAGACATTTTCAGCGGAATCGAATACTGATCGTGGAGACGTAGCTAGCTACGTCTCCGCCGGCACGACCAAACCGTTAGCCGCCGAACCGAAGCCGCAGCCAGAATTGCAGGTACCACCGCCGCTCTCAACCATCACTGCGTCCCCGGCGCAACCGCAGCTGGAAAAACTGCAGGCCGCCGTACTGCAAGCCCTCACCGAGGGCAACCAGCGCATCCTGGTCTCAATGCTCGCCGACGGAGAGTGGAGCGTGCAAGCCAACGAACTGATCATCAAGGTCGCCGAGTCGC
>JADGNQ010000391.1 GCA_017883385.1 Candidatus Sulfotelmatobacter sp. | reverse complement strand
TCCGTTCGGCATCTGGACGAGCCAGGCCCAGCCGGAGCCGAAGAGGCTGACGGCGGTTTCGGTGAATTGTTTCTGGAACTGCTCGAAGGACCCGAAGTGCTGCTCGATGCGTTGGAGCAGCGCGCCGGCCGGTTTGCCCCCGGCATTCGGGCCGAGGCAGCTCCAGTAGAAGGTGTGGTTCCAGACCTGGGCGGCGTTGTTGAAGATCTTTCCCTCGGAGGAGCGCACGATGTCCTCGAGCGGCAGGTTCTCATACTTGGTGCCGGGGATAATCTGGTTCAGGTTGTTGACGTAGGCTTGATGGTGCTTGCCGTAGTGGTATTCGAGGGTCTCGGCGGAGATGTGCGGGCTCAGAGCGTCTTTGGCGAACGGCAACGGAGGAAGTTGGATCATAACGGCTCTCCTATTAAGTGTTACGCCCGCTTGTCAGCAGGTCTCGGTCCATACGCGACTTTAAGGCCTGAATTGCCTCGTAGTCCTTGTCAGCGCATGAGGCTGCTGTTGTGGTCACGTGACCCTATATCGTCAGCTATCGTCAGCAACGGAAGGGCATCATGTGATGCGCACTTTGGGTGTGAAAAGACCGTGATCGAGTGGCCCTACAAATGCCCCGAGCCTTAACGTCGGGAGACGGTCCTGATCCGGCTTTTGAGTGTTTCGCCGTTTAAACCCTTGAATGCTTCAACCGAAGGATGACGGCAGCAGGAAATCGGGAACGCGACGAAATCGATGCAGAAGTTGCACTTTGAGTGCGAAAGTTGCAGGTCTGCCCGCAGGTGGGTTATGCGGTTTGGCACCCGTGTGCGGCAGGCCGCTTGTTTGAAACAAGTGAGGAATCGATAGTGAGCGTGAGAATTCAGGTGTTGTTTTACAGCATGTACGGCCACATCTATCGCATGTCCGAGGCGATAGCGGAAGGAGCGCGCGAGGTAGAAGGCGCCGAGGTCAGCCTGTATCAGGTCGCCGAACTCGTGCCCGAGGAGGCGCTGGAAAAGATCGGCGCCAAGGCAGCGCGCTCCGCCTTCGGGCACGTTCCGATTGCCACGCCTAGCCAGCTTGCCGAAGCCGATGCCATTATCTTCGGCACGCCAACCCGATTCGGCAACATGTGCGCGCAGATGCGGAACTTTCTGGACCAGACAGGGCCACTCTGGCTCAGTGGGGCTCTCGTCGGTAAGGTCGGTAGCGTTTTCACGTCCACCGCCACCCAGCACGGTGGCCAAGAGACCACGATCACCAGTTTCCACAGTACCCTGCTGCATCACGGCATGGTGATCGTAGGCGTTCCGTATAGCGAGACTCGCCTGCTGAATATGGCGGAGATCACTGGCGGCTCGCCATATGGCGCCGGTACGCTGGCGGGAGGTGACGGGAAGCGGGTACCGAGCGAGAACGAGTTAGCTATCGCGCGGTTCCAGGGCCGTCACGTCACCAAAATTGCGAAGAAATTGGCCGGCAGATGACTCGGGGCCCGCATTTTCATACCTGGCGTTTGCGTGTGAACGATGCCCGCCAAAGTGACAACAAGAGTCGGATTCAATAGAGGACAAACTCGATGGCTTACCAAAGCGTTAGCAGCCCGTGTCTAAAGTAGCGATTTTCAGCCTATCAGATAGAACGTCTACCCATGCGCGAGCCAATGCGCCTGATGCGGCAGTTCCTCGGAGTTTGCCCACCATGCTTCCCAGACGCTTTCCAGGACCCGTATGAGCGCCAGAATCGCAAAAATAGCTTCGACGGATTGATCATGGGCTGCCCTGGGCTTGCCCGCTCCATATATTGACCGCATCAACAAGGCGAGATTGCATGCCGCCGCCTGGACCAGCAGTTTCTTATGGACATTATCCAAGCCCCGGACGTAAAGCCGGTCCATGCCGCCGGTATCGAACTGATGCGCGAAGTTCCGTTCGATCTTCTCACCCCGCTGCCGCTGCATCCGCTTGCCTCGCTTTCCCCGGATGCGCCGCCGGTTACCATACACCGCTTCCTTCTCGGCCTGCTTGCCTTCCCAGTTGCGCCTTCCCCGATCCGGTTCCGCGATGTAAGTCCGCACTCCCAGTTCGCTCAATCCTACGGCAACCTCATTGCTGTGATATCCCTTGTCCGCCACTACTTCCTCGACTCCACCGGGATGCACTTGATAATCGCCTTCCGGCGGTTCGGTCGTAACCAGTTCCGCCACCGCCGCACCTGCTTCAATCACACTCCCTTCCACCGTTGCCGTGTCGGCGGCGGCGCCACCATGTGTGGTGACCGCGACGATCGCTCCGGTCTCCATATCCACCGCATTCTCCGCTTTGTACGCCAGCGCCGTGCGCCCATCTTTCAGCTTCGTGATCTCCGCATCGCCGTCACTGGGGCTCTCCCAGTCTTCGTTGGAGGTCTTCTTCTTGCGCTTGCGGTCCATGCGCCGCAACGCCGCCGCGTCTTTGGCATTCACCCCTTCGGCTTCGGCCAACCGCTCCAGATATTCGTTGTAGCTCTCGCCCGTGTCGCGCCTCACGATCGACTTCATTGCCGCATTCGCTTCCAGCGTGGTCGAATCCACCCCGATGGTCTTGCCTTTGATCAGTCCGCTCTGCGCCAGTCGCTCCAGCACCCAGTTGAAGATCCGTTGATGGGTCTCTCCATCGATCAGCCGCCTGGTCCGCGAAATCGTCACATGGTCTGGCGTGTTCTCGTCCAATCCAATGGATAGAAACTGCCGCAGAGTGAGCGAATCGGCCAGACGCCACGCAATGCCGCGCTCGCTATCGAGTCCTTCGAAGAACCCGATCATCATGATGCGAAAGTACAGTCCCGGAGCCAGCGACGGACGTCCCAGTTTGGCGTGGTAAAAGCCCGCGCAACTCTCCTCGCAGTGGCGGTCAAAGCCGGCCTTGTCGAGAGCTTCATTCAGACGGGTGTAAAAAGGATGTCCGGGAGCAGCGGGCAACTCAGTTCCGTACCACAAGGGCTCCTGCCGCTCCCTGCTCTTCCGCGTGCCCATCGCCATAAACCAATCTTAAAGTCAAACCATTTTCACGTAAAGATGTTTTCGACTTTAGACACGGGCTGCTAAGGGCCTATTTTGCGCGTTCTGCTTGCCCGTACACCATATATTGGGGTCCCAAAATCAC
>JADGNQ010000049.1 GCA_017883385.1 Candidatus Sulfotelmatobacter sp. | reverse complement strand
CAGTTCTCAGTTCTCAGTTCTCAGTTCTCAGTTCTCAGTTCTCAGTTCTCAGTTCTCAGTTCTCAGTTCTCAGTTCTCAGTTCTCAGAAAAGGCTAGATCATCTGGTGTGGATTGCAAGCCTTTTATGCTGCTTGTTTGATTGATGCGATGAGGCCATTTAGAATTCGCCCGAGTTCTGCCGCTTCGTCTAGCAGCATGTGACTTTGCTTTTCTGACAGATACCCGAGGTCGCGCGCGATCATGAGTTGGGTCTCTATCTCGACCAATGATCCCCGTGCGAGGCTGAGGAAATGACGAAATTCCTTCGACGAGTAACGCGCTTGCCCTTCAGCAATGTTGCTGGGGATCGAAACAGCAGCCCGTCTGAGTTGGTTGGTAAGACCGTATAACTCATCGTGGGGGAATGCCCGCGTTGCCTGATAGATTTCCAATACAAACTGCATTGCCTTTCGCCATGCAATCAAATCCCTGTAAGACTCGCCCATAGAACTCCTCCAAAAGGACGTTCGCATATCAACCCCGCCGGAGGCTGTGACATGTGAACAATCGAGTCTCAGTTTCACGGTGACATTCCCAGAATGAACTGCATCCGAGGCGAGTCGCCCGCATCCCGCTTCGATCCGAGAACTGAGAACTAGTTCATCAGCGCTTGCATGCGCCGGATCGACAGAGACATTTGGCGGACTTCGTCGGCGTCGGAGGCGTTCGGGGACACCTGCAGGTAATCGTCAAGGTCTTGGGCTGCGAGTCTGTGCAATCCCATGCTGTAACGCAGGAGTGCGCGCTGCTTCACGTCTTCGGGGGATCGCGGGTAGATCACCAGGATGAGGTCGGCGATCGACAGCGCTTTGCGGAAGTTGCGTGTGGAAAGATAGACAGTCTTGAGGTTGTTGAGCATCCGGGTCAGGATCTGGCGGCGGCTGATGGGATGGAGGAACTCCGGGCGAAGCGCCATTTCACCGGAATAGATTTCGTCGAGGCGGCTTTGGCAATCCTGCCGGCTGAGAATGTCGCCACGGTTGAAGCAGTCGATGAGCGTCTCGTGGCCATCGTCGCCATAGTGCTTAAGCAGGAAATGCCCCGGCATGCCGACACCGGACAGGGGCAACCCAACCCGCCGCGCGACTTCCATGTACACGATCGATAGCGTGATCGGAATCCCCAGACCGCGGTCGAGCACATCATTCAAGAAGGAGTTGCGCGGGTCGTAATAGTCCTCGCGGTTGCCTCGGAGTTTCACTTCCTCAAACAACACATGGTTGAGGGCCGCCAGCGTGCGTTGCGGGTGGAGGTCGGGAGCCAGGCTGGCCACACGGCGCGCGAGCTCCACGATGTGTTCTGCATAGGCCTCGATGTCGAGACCGGGATACTCCGTGCGCGAGAGGACCAGGGCGGCGCGGATCAGGTCTATCTTCTCGTCTTCAATATCCGGGCCCACGAAGACGGAGAAAGCTTCAATCAGCTCTGTCGCGGCAGTGTAGTGCACGTACCGATGCTAACAAAGGAACGCCACGCAAGAATTGGCCCAGAGGTGCCAGCCGCTGGCACTTCCGGCGATGAAACGGGGGCGGCTAGGAGCGCAGCATGTTCCGCGCGATGAAGAAGACGTTGGCCGGGCGTTCTCCGAGTCGGCGCATGAAGTAGGGATACCACTCCGTGCCGAAGGGGATGTACACGCGCACCCGCCAGCCGTCGCGCACCAGGCTTTGCTGCAGGTCACGGCGAATGCCGTGCAGCATCTGGAACTCGAAAGAGTCGCGCGCGATTTTTTCGCGAGTGGCAAAGGCCTGCGCCTCGCGGATGATGTTCTCGTCGTGCGTGGCCATGCCATGATAGACGGCGCTCTTCATCAGGATCTTCATCAGCTTGATGTAGTTTGCGTCCACGTCGGCTTTGCTTTCGAAAGCGATGCTGGCGGGCTCCTTGTACGCCCCTTTACACAGGCGGATGCGGATGCCCTCGGCCAGCAGCTTTTCAATATCGCTCTCGGAGCGCTTCAGATAGGCCTGAATCACGGTGCCGACGCTCGACTGATTCCCCGGCATGCGGTGCAACTCGTGTACGAAGTCGAGCGTGCGCTGCGTGTAGGGAGAACCTTCCATGTCGACGCGCACGAAGCCCGGCGGGTTCATGGATGCCGCTTTGGCCACCAGGCCAGCGACGATATCGCGAGCCAGCGTTTCATCCACGTCCAGACCCATGTGGGTCAACTTCAGGCTGATGTTGGCGTTGAGGTGGTTGGCCGAGATCGCGTCAAGAATCTGCTGGTAGAGTTGCGCGCTGTGGCGGGCCTCGTCGGGATTGGTGACGTTTTCACCAAGGTTGTCGATGCTCACACTCATGCCCGCGCGGTTGACGGCCTGCGTGACGCGCACAGCGTCGGCGATTTCGGTGCCCGCCACGAAACGGCCTGAAACACGGCGTCCGACCGCGGAACGTTCGGCGAAACTGCGCAGAGAACGGTTTTCAGAAAGATGAACGAAGAACGCCCTTAGCATGGAGTACCTGCCGGGTCAGGAAGGATGAGAAAAGGAATGCCGGGCACTGGAATGAAGACCACAGAACTTTGTATCACAAACAGAGCACACCAAAGGTAGGACGGCGATCACACTCGGGTTCGCCGGCGCTATTCGGAAGAGAACTTGACTTCCACCAGTTCATGGGACTCGCGGGCAGCGGGCGCCCACTTCCAGTGGCGAACCGCAGTCGCAGCCGCCTGCACCAGAACCGGATGTCCACCCTTTATGTCGAGGGCCTTCACGCTGCCATCGGGTGCAACCAGTGCGTCGACCTTCACAACGCCTTCGAGCGCCAGATTGCGCGCCAGAGTCGGATAGGCCGGGGCCGCGCGATCCAATAATCTGCGCTTGCCGGCGTCCTGGGTCAGGGAATGAATGGCGGAAAGCAATAACATGGCGGCAAGAACCAGCACGCCAATTGCGCCTTGTCGCACTAGAATCTTCATTTGAACGCAGTCTATAAGATGCGTCCTGTCTGCTGAAGATCACCGAAGTACTAGCATCTTCCGACTAATCTCAGAGCTATCGGTCACGCAAACTATTTGCCTTGTTCTTCCAGGAATTTCTCCACTTCCAGGGCGGCCATGCATCCGGTTCCTGCCGCGGTGATGGCCTGGCGGTAGCGGCGGTCCTGCACATCGCCGCAGGCGTAGACGCCGTGCACACGCGTGAACACGTAGTTGTGGGTCTTGAGATAGCCGTCGGCATCGGCGTCGAGCTGGCCGGCAAACATCTTTGCGTTGGGCACGTGGCCAATGCCGAGAAAAAGCGCGCTGGTGGGGAAGTCCCAGACTTTGCCGGTCTTCACATTGTGCAGCTTGAGCCCGGTGACTTCCTTGTGAGCGACGTCGTAGACATCTTCAACCACAGTGTCGAGCAGGAACTGAATCTTGTCGTTGTGCTGGGCGCGGTCGAGCATGATTTTGGAGGCGCGGAAGGCGTCGCGGCGATGAATGACGGTCACTTTGGTGGCGAAGCGGGTGAGGAAAAGCGCTTCCTCCATGGCGGAGTCGCCGCCGCCGATCACCACGATCTCCTTCCCTGAAAAGAAGAACCCATCGCAGGTCGCGCACGAGGAAACGCCGTGGCCGATGAGCTGCTGCTCATGCGGCAATCCCAGCCAGCGGGCGGAAGCGCCACTGGCAATGATCAGCGTCTGCGTGTGAACCTGCTGGTGGCCAATGTGCAGCAAAAACGGGCGCTGGCTCAGGTCGGCGCTGGTGAGATGCGCCATGCGGTATTCCGCGCCGAAACGCTCAGCCTGCTTGCGCATGTTCTCGACTAGTTGCGGGCCCTGAATGCCTTCGGGGAATCCGGGGAAGTTCTCGACCAGCGTAGTCATCGAGAGTTGCCCGCCCGGCTCGTGGCCCTCGATGACGAGCGGTTTCAGATTAGCGCGCGCCGTGTAGAGGGCTGCTGTGTGTCCGGAGCATCCGGACCCGATGATGACAACGTTGCGAGTTTCGCTCATGGATTGTGTTGTTGCAGATTAGATGGCTGAGTTCCGATTTTGATGCACGGTACGATTGCTGCCATAAATTCCTGCGGCTGCTCAAGAACTCGCGATTCGTATCAGGGCACGGCTTTAAGCGGTGCCACTTCGGTGAAAGCTCCGGCCTTAGCCGCCGCGGTCTCGCTCACGCAGCGGCTGAAGCCGTTAGGAACCTCGCGGCACTGACGGCATTGCTTAAGCAATGCCCTGATACAAACCTCGAGTTTCTCGGTAGCCCGGCGAGGGCACACCCTTTCAATCGCATGATGAGACGGTCCTCGTCCCTGCTATTTCCTTACCGCCGCCGGCTTCGCGGTCTTGGGCTTGGCGACGGCTTTCGACCTGGAATCCCCGCTGATTTTAACCAGTTCCTCCGGGACAATGATGCTGACGCCCATGAGCCTGCGATAGTTTGCCAGGACGTCAGAGGCGCTGCGGAACAACGGCTCGTACACGCTCTGATCGGGCGCCGGACCGCCTTCGGGAGCCAGACAACGAGCCAGCGCGACCGAGGGTTTGCCAAAGCGCTCCAGCCGAACCCGGCTGGCGGGTGAGTTGGCGGTGAGCATGGCGTCTGTGCTGGTGACCGACGTAGCACTGTCTTCCAGCGAGACTTGGATGAGATCTTTGGGATCACGCACGTGCAGTACCAGCGTTTCCACCATATTCTGGCCGTCATCGCTAAAGGAGTATTGGACGCTGGAGAAGAGCGCTTGCACTGAGAATTCGCGGCGAATGCGGACGTAACTCGCTACCGAGGGTTCCCCGGCAACATGCGCGCCCTGTCCGGCCTTCAGGAAGTTGGGCATGTCAGTCAGGGTCGAGCGCCCGCGAGTAACCTCGAAATCGGCGCCAAACAACGGCTGCTTCGGGACGCGGGCCAGCGCGCCCGCAATCTCTTTCTGCTCGTCGGCGGAAGGAGAACACACGTTCAGCATGTTGACCTTCACCTGCGGCTCGGCGGGCGCCTGATTTGCCGATGGCTGATTTGCGGGCTCCTGCTGCGCCGCAACTTGCAGCGCAGGCGCCAGCGCGAGAAGGCTGATCCAGAGGATGGAAACTGGGATTCTGGGCACGGCAGAATTCTAAATGAGAAGCATCGAAAAGTGCTGATTCGCAAGTTTTCGGTAGAGTCGGCTTGCCGCTGGCGAGAAAGACCATAAACCACGAAGGGCACGAAGGTTCACGAAGGACTGCATTCTTCATAGCTTTCCTTCGGAACCTTCGTGTCCTTCGTGGTTGAGGCCGTCGAATTGAGCCGCCACCGAATCTTGAGCCCCGCCAGCAAAGGGTTTCGCCAAGTGCGCTCCGAAGACTTAGAATTCCCGTATGGCGAATCTGACATTGGTTTATGGCATGCGGCTGTTGCCCTCCGAGGACGTGGCCGAAGTGGGGCAGGCTCCGGTGAAGCTCACGAATGGCCGGGAGGCCCACGTCACCATGCACGTGCTGGAGGGCAGCAAGGAAGACATCGAAAAGCAGTTACGCACGAGCCTGGAAGCGTTCTTCGATCTCTATCCGGAGATTTAGATCGGCCGGAGATCCAAGAATCCTTTACGCGACTCGGCTGCGTGATCGAGGTTCGGGCGATCGAGGTTCCCTCGCCGTATAATCCTAATCTTCTGCGGACGGTCCAACGAACAGCATGCAGTGGTCCTATCCAGAATTGCGACGCCGGCTAATCGAGGCCGAATTGTGGCCGGAAGGCCGCATGGCGCGTCTGGCCTGCTATTTGGCGGGTATGGCCGCAGTGTTGCTCGCGCTGGAGAAGTTGCTGGGACTGTTTGCCAAGTCCTGGGGCAATCATTTGGGCGGGTGGGTTGGATTCCTGATCTTCCTCGCCGCGGTGTTGTTTTCCGTGCTCGCTTTCCGGTGGTTGAAGCGCAGGATTCTCTGGCGCCTGCGAAATCGCCTGATCGTCACGTATGTATTCATCGGCGTCATTCCGGTGATCCTGCTGGTCGCGATGGCGGGCTTCTCTCTGTTTCTGTTTGCCGGGCAATTCGCCAGTTACGTGGTGATTTCGGAACTCAATGCTCAATTGCGCAGCGTGGAGGCTGTCAATGGAGCCATCAGCAACGAGTTGGCCGCTGGTTTGGCGCGGGGAAGTAATCCCACCGCCGAATCGCTATCGGGCCTAAAGAAACGCGACCGCGCCTGGGAACACCGGCAAGTGCAGGCGTGGCATGCAGAAAAAGCTCTGCCGCTTTCCAGCGACGCTCCCGCTGTATCCGCATTTTCCTATCCGGCTTTTTTCGGCAAGCACGACAATGAATACGCCAAAGCTCTGCGCGATGGCAAACCGTTTCACGAGATCGTGAATGACCACGGGAAGTTGTATTTGCGCGTGGTCTCAGTCCTTCCCATTCGCTCCGATTCACTGACCGTAGTGACGAGCGAGCCACTCGACCAGACCCTGGTAGGGAAAATCGCCGCGGACCTGGGGGAAATTACTCTCTATGAGGGGGTCGCCCCCGCCGAATCGCCCGGACAGATCAATGCGGCTGGCGAGAAAGATTCTGAGCTGAAAACGAATTTCTCCTTCAACGCGAAGAGCAAGAATGGCGTGGCCGTCACTCAGAACTCCGGCGGGCAGAGCGCCAATGAGGACTTGCCTCCGACATTCACCGTGGGAACGAGCCCGGATCCCATGAATTTCATGGATCGGGAAATCCCTTTCGTCACTCCTCTTCAGGTTGTCGATTGGAGTTCGGGATCCACCGAACGGCGAAGCTCACTGCTGAAAGTCAAAACCAGGCCCTCCAAGCTTTACGGGCATTTATTTGCCGCGCTTGGCGAATTTGCCGGATTAGTGGTGGACGCCCTGATCGCGGTAGGAATTTTCTTCGCCGTCATCGAACTGATCGCGCTGATCATCGGCACGCGCATGACGCGCACGGTGACGGGTGCGGTGGCGCAGCTGCACGACGCCACCAAACACGTGGATCGCGGCGACTTCAGCCATCGCATCCCGGTGAAATCGAGCGACCAGCTCGCGGACCTGGCGCACTCTTTCAACTCGATGACCGCTTCCATCGAGAAGCTGATCCAGGAGCAGAAAGAAAAGCAGCGGCTGGAGAACGAACTGGCTATCGCGCAGGAAGTGCAGGCGCAGTTGTTCCCGCGGCAGGTATCAGACCTGGAATCTCTCGAAGTGCATGGATTCTGCCGTCCGGCACGAACGGTGAGCGGAGACTACTACGATTTTCTGACCGCCAGTTCGCACAAGCTGATTCTCGCGGTTGGCGACATCAGCGGAAAAGGAATCTCGGCCGCGCTTCTGATGGCAACCATCCACTCGGCCGTTCGCGCCTACAGCGTGGAAAATTTGCCGCAGATGCGCGAGCCGGTGGCCGTGGGCGCAGTCGCGGGCGCGGGCAGGGTGATGGCGGCGTGGCCCGAGGGCGTAGAAGTTTCTCCGGGAGCATTGCTCAGCCTGCTCAACCACCAGCTCTACGAGAGCACGCCGCCGGAAAAATACGCCACGCTGTTCCTGGGCATCTACGACGGGCGCTCGCACCACTTGACCTACAGCAACGGCGGCCACCTGCCTCCCATTCTGATTGGGGAGGACGGCAGAATTCGCCGGCTGGAGGCCGGGGGGACGGTCGTGGGCCTGTTCGACAACATGACCTATGATGAGGGCGCGGTCGAGATGCATCCCGGGGAAATCTTCCTGGCCTACAGCGACGGCGTCACCGAGCCGGAGAATGACTTCGGCGAATTTGGCGAGCAGCGGCTGATTGACCTCGTCCGCGAGAACCGGCACCTGCCTCTGACTCAGATCAGTCAGATCGTGACCATGGCGGTCGATGACTGGATCGGCGACAAAGAGCAGCCTGACGACGTCACGTTGGTGCTGGCCCGGGCACGATGAAGTTTCGCGCGCCTAAAACCGCCAACCACAAAGGACACGAAGGTACACGAAGGAATTCCATGTTTTTCTTCGTGTACCTTCGCGCCCTTCGTGGTTGTCGCTTTTCATGCGTCAGGCCTCGATCTATGCCGCCACCCAAGACCTCTTCGTGTTGACAGACGAAGTGCGATGCAATACCTTGGGGCGGCACTATTCGAACATTTGTTCGCGGGAGTAGCATAACCACGGCAATGCGCCGGGGCTCCATCCCGGAGATGACGGTTCGATACCGTTCCTCCCGCCCCAGTTCTTCTCCACAGACGTCTCGCCTCAGATTTTCTGTTTCTTCCAGCGCCCCCGCTTGAACAGGATCGCGCTGGCGCCGGCAATGGCTCCCTCGGCGACTACAATCGCCCAAAATGCCCCGTTCGACTGCATGTGCATACGTATCGCCAGCCAGTAGGCCAGCGGAATCTCGAGCAGCCAAAAGCCGAAGAAATTCACCACGGTTGGAGTGATGGTGTCGCCGGCTCCGTTGAATGCCTGCAGCATGACCATGCCGTAGGCGTATCCAATGTTCCCGTAGCTTACGATGCGCAGGCAGGCCGCCCCCAACGGCACAACCGCGGGATCCTGCGTAAACAGGCGCACCAGCGGCTCGGCGAGGAACACGAACAAGACTCCCACCGTTCCCAGGAAGATCATGTTGTATAGACCGGTGCGCCACACGGCGGTCTCCGCTCGCTCGGGCTTGCCGGCACCCAGGTTCTGCCCCACCAGCGTCGCTGCGGCATTGCTCAGGCCCCACGACGGCATAATCACAAAGATGACGATGCGAATGGCAATCGTGTATCCCGCCAGCGCGGCAGAGCCAAAAATGCTTACGATACGCACCAGCCCGATCCAACTGGTGTGAGCGATCGCGAACTGCAGGATTCCGGTCAGCGAGACGCGGACCAACCGCCACAGCACATCCAGATGCAAACGTATTTGCCGCGCCAGAATGTGAATCCGCTCCGTCCCTTTCAGCAGGCGGTAAAACTGGTAGAGCACTCCAATGCTGCGCCCGATGAACGTGGCTAGCGCCGCTCCAGTCACGCCCATCTTCGGGAACGGTCCCCAGCCGAAGATGAGGCAGGGATCGAGCACCAGGTTGATGATGTTCGATACCCAGAGCAGGCGCATGGCAATAGCCGCATCGCCCGCGCCGCGGAAGATAGCGTTGTTCAGAAACAGCAGCAGCACAGCACAACTGCCCCCCAGGCAGATTCTCGTGTAGCCGCTGCCCGTGGACACAATCTCTGGACTGGCTCCCATCAGCTGCAGAAGATGTGGAGCATACAGAAAGCAGGGCAATCCGATGGCGAGCGAAACAATCAGGCCCAGGGCGATCGCCTGCACGGCAGCCACGGCGGCACCCTCGGGATCCTTTTCACCGATGCGGCGGGCGACCATCGCCGTTGTGGACAGGCTCAGCCCCATACCCACGGCGAACACCAGGCTCAACATTGATTCTGTCAGCCCTACCGTGGCCACAGCGTTGGCCCCGAGGCGTCCAACCCAGAACACGTCGACGACGGCGAACAGCGACTCCAGCACCATTTCCAGAACCATGGGAACGGCCAGCAGGAGAATGGCGCGGTTCAGACTGCCCGCCGTGTAGTCCTGATGCGATCCGCGAACGGCCTCGACCAGCGAGGCCCACAACGAGCGCTGCGGCTCGGCAGTTGCCGTAATGGATTCCATAAAAAGACTTAGCTTTCTGTGACCACGTCCGCGAGAAAGTTCACGGAGCGGCGCATGCAAAACCAGCAGTCAAAAACTCAGGGAGCCCGCACTGCGGGCACAGCAGGAGGACGAATTAGCGAGGCTTGAACATGGAAATCCTCGGCGCAGAACGTCTGGAAATGCGGGTCAGGAAATGGATTTTAAAATCAAAGGGGATTTTACCCCGAACCTGCAGCGACTGCCAAGAAGAAACGAAAAAACGGCGGATGGTCGGAGGTCCCATCCGCCGCTTCCTCAGGAGGTGAGTGATGTTCCGTCTCTGGAACAAGGCCATGCTAGTCCCGCATGATCGAGTCGAGTGAGATCACGAAAGTACTTTTGGAATTAGTCTGGCGCGCGAGCTTCGCTTTTGGGAAAAATCCCGAACGGGGACTCGCCGTCTTGGACCAACCGGCATGGAAGCGATAACCGGTCGCCAAAAGCGGAAGAATCGTCCTACTTCTTGGGCACAACCACGACCCGCGCCGTGACCGCCTGATTTTTCACCATGCCCCCCAGGATGATTGGTCCAACTGGCGTTGACAGAATCCCACGGCTATCGAAGCGCACGTCATAGGTGTCTTCGGACACCGTCTCCCAGCGTCTGCCATGCACTTCGAAGGCAAAGGTAACAGGAGAGATTTCAGCGGGCTTGCCCTCAGAGTCCAGCCCTTTGAAGTTATGCGGACTCGCGGCCCCGCCCGAAAAAAGAATCTTGTGATCCTTTTCTCCCGCGCCGGCCACAATGCCGAACCGCGCCGGCCCAGGATGGGGGGGCAGCTTGCTCCACTCAATCTTGTTGGGATCTTTGCGGTCGATCTTGCCCAGCCAGCAGTCGTCGGACGCGACGTACGGGCTGCCAGCCGCCGTGTTCTTCTTCGCCCCGTCAACATAGACGATGGTATCTTCGGCCAACCCCCCGGCGTGGCCGTAGACCGGTGTTCCCGGAAGCGGCGTGGCCTGACTCCAGGCGTTCTTTTCGGCATCGTAGACTTGTACATTATTAACCGGACCGTTCTTCGATCTACCGCCGACAAGGTAGATGAAGCGGTCGTGATTCACGCCCAGCACGGCGCTATCGACGGGCACGGGGATGTCTGCGCCGCGGTACCAGCGCTTCTCTTCGGGAACATAGGAGTTGACGTCACCTACCGTGATTTCCGTTCCCTGCCCATCCACTACATATCCACCGAAAAGAAAAACTTGCCCCCGGACTCCGACGGCAGAAGCACCCAGACGGCCCGCTACTCCCGGGACAGGGCGGCCGTCGCTCCACTTGGCCGACGCGAGGTGCAGGATGTAAACCTGGTTGGTGATGTCATCCCAGGTTTTTTTCGGGCCGACCCCCATTAGTGAATATAGTTCCAGCCCGCCCTTAAGCACCGCGACGGCGTTATTCGAAACCGCGCCAGGCATGGCGGGAATCTTCGGTTGATCTGCCGCCAGCAAGATTACAGCACCCAGCAGCGGGAGAAGGAAGACAGGCAGTTTTTTCATTGTTGAGATATTACGTCTTCGAGTGCACGGCGGGCAAAGGGCAAGCGCCGGGCCATCGAGGTTCTCCTGGGAGGGCGATTCTCAGAGCGAGGCTCAGAACCAGGTCTTGCTCCGGTACTCACGGTAGGCGTCGCCGAAAGCCGCTTCCAGCACGCGCGCTTCGCGGCGGGCACGGACGGCCTGCGCGACCGCCACGACAGCGAGGAGCATCCAAGCAGTAGGCCTCTGCAGCACCATGAGGAACCCCACGAACATCACCATGCCGAACACGTAAATGGGATTGCGGATCTTCGAATAGAGTCCAGTCGTAACGAGTTCGTGAGCTTCAGGCCTGACGGAAAATGACTTGCCGAGCTGATAGCGGGCGACCCCAATCAGACTGACTCCCACCACGGCAATGACCGTCCCGATGTAACGCAGGACGTTCCATGGTCCAGGGAATGTGACCAAGAACCAAAACAGAACGAACGTCGCCACAACAAAGAGCCCATTGAAGACGTGGCGCCGCGAACTTTCCATTGGTGATTCCTCTGTTCTTCTACTGGACCAGCTACTTTACCAACCCCTGGCGCACGCCGTGAATAAAGTCGGTATAGGCGGGCGTCTGTCCGCTGGCGCGCATATGGCTGGCAATCTGCCCACGATGATAGGCCGAGTGCATCACCACGTGAGTCAGAACGTCGACAATGGTGCTGGTCCACTCTTCGCCCTTGCTGTTCTTGTAGGAAATCGACTGAGAAACGTCGCCCGCGGTGATCAGATCGAGGAACTCGAGCCACCGCCCACCCATTTCGGCGGCTTGCGCTTCGCACTGCCCAATATCGGGCTTCGGCCACACGGGGACGCTTTGCGGCTGCTGTTTCAGCCGATCAAGCCAGACCTGCTCAGCGGCAAGAATGTGTGCCATGAGCTGCAGCGACCTCTCGTTCGCGTTGCCGGCAGCTCGTATCGCGGCCAGAACCTCGCGATTGGCCCACTCATCGTAGGAGAACTCGCGGCGCATATAGTCAGCAAGATTCACAAAACCGCCCTCCGTCGCCCGTTTTAGCGCGACTCTACAATGTAGTCCGTGGCGCTATCCCCGGCAAACGCTGTAATGATCCTTTCACATTTCAGGACTAGACTGCTTGCATTGGGTGGCGCCCGGAGTTTCCGGACGGGGCCACGACAGATTCCCTGATCTCAAGTGCCACGCAAAGCGCCACCACCGCGAAACGAAAGGCAAGTGGAAGCGCCCGTCCGCCCGCGTCCCCGCAAGGGAGCGGCAGCAACCTCCCCGGCGGAGGCGAAACTGGGTGGGGCGGACGATCTGGCAAGCCTCGCCCTGAAGGCCTGCCTTATCGCGCGTGATGCCGCGTTCAACGTCCGCGACCTGCTCACCCATTCTTCCCGCATGGCCTTCCTGGCCATCAAGGATTGCGAAAAGGAACTCGACCTGATCGAGCGACAGATTGACGAGCGGTTGCCGGCGGCCATCACGCGGGTGAACGAAGCGCGGGCCCGCCAATTGCTTTCCAGTCTGAAGTCAACGACCGACCTGGAGCGCATCGGAGACCTGGTGATGAGCGTGGCGATGCGGATGCAATCCAGAACCTCAAAGATGGCCGCTTCCGATGTGCGACAACTCGTGGAAATGTCATCTGTGCTGCGCGAGATGCTCGATCTGATGCACACAGGCTTCTCCACTCTCGATCTCGAGTGCGCCCGCAAGGTGCTGCAAATGGATAAGGAGATCGACCGCGTGTGTCATGCCTTGTTCCAGAAGCATCTGGCGGAAACCGTGGCGCAGGGCGACTCTTCCGGCTTTGAAGTGCTGCTCATGGCGCAGGCTCTGGAACGCGCTGGAGATCACACTACCAACCTGGCCGAAGATCTCTACAGCCTGATCGAAGGCCGCAGCCTGCGGCATGCGCCCAAGAAGAAAGCGGCGAACTGAGGGGCAGTTCTCAGTTCTCAGTTCTCAGTTCTCAGTTCTCAGTTCTCAGTTCTCAGTTCTCAGTTCTCAGTTCTCAGTTCTCAGAAGAGGCAAAACCCTGCCCGCCCGACTGTCAAGCCCAATCCCCTGGTCTCACAAAACAGCGATCGACGATTCGGTTCGGAACTGAGAACTGGGAACTGGGAACTGAGAACTTTCCTCACAAATTCATCGTTCGTTAACAATCGAGAAACATTCGCGCAACATTTGCCCAATAGAGTCTTTCCATACGTCCTTGTAACTCGGAAGAAGCTTGGACTTCGTGGGTAGTCTGAAGCGAAAGAATGCACCTGCCAGCCGAATCATACGAACGGACCGGGGGCAATGGTCGGACTGAGTCCGTCCGCCCGGTCATCTTTGTGGTGGAGGACGAGGAGGACATCGCCCGCCTCATCTCGCACAATCTGCAGGCGGCGGGGTTCGAGGTGCAGAGCTTTGTGAGCGGGGCTTCGCTGCTCATCGAAGCAGTGCGGGAAATGCCGGCCCTGTTCCTGCTCGACGTGATGTTGCCCGGCACGGATGGTTTCGAACTTTGCCGCCACATCCGCCAGACGCCGGTCCTTTCCGCGACTCCTGTCATCTTTCTCACCGCCAAGACGGGCGAGGCGGACCGCGTCAAGGGACTGGAACTGGGCGGGGACGACTACATCACCAAGCCCTTCAGCCCGCGCGAACTCGTGGCCCGCATCCGCAGCGTACTGCGCGGACTAGGCCAAGCTCCGGTGGCCAGCGAGGTGCTGCGACTCGGCGAGCTGGAAATTGACGTCTCGTCCATGACCGTGCAAGTGCAGGGTCGCAATGTCCTCACCACAGTTCGCGAATTCCGCCTGCTGGAGTATCTGGCCACGCATCGCGGTCGCGTCCTGTCGCGGGATCAACTGCTCGATGCGGTGTGGAAAGAGACGCCGTTCGTTACACCGCGATCCATCGACGTGTACATCCGGCGACTCCGCGAGAAGATCGAACCGGATCCCCGCCATCCGCAATACCTGAAGACGCTACGCGGCATTGGCTACCGCTTCGAAGTGCCTAGATAAACAGACGCGTGCTCGCTGCGCGGTCAGTCGCGACGCAACTCCTTCTGTATGTCGTCCTGAGCGAAGTTATCGTCCGCGAAGGCGGACGATAACGCAGTCGAAGGATCCCTACCTCCGGATTCAACTCCCCGATTCAGGGAGTTCTCCTTCAAATCGCGGGTCCAAGAGAACTCCCTTCCACGTCCATGTGGCTGCGAGCGACTACGGATCCTTCGACTCCGAGTCTGGTCCGCTTCGCGGTCCAGCCTCTGCGCCCAGGATGACAGCCGATGACTCCATACGCTCTTTTCGTCACGCCTTTCCCTCGCGTCGTTTATGCTGTCCTACATCCTTACTCTTATGGCCACGAGCAAGCCCAAGCCGCTGTGGAAAGCCGACGACCAGAACGCGCGGCTGGCCGAACTCACTGCGCACTCGGACGAACCCGCGAAGGATCATCCGCTGCGAAGAGACGTGCGCTCGCTCGGTGCCGTGCTGGGACAAGTACTCGTTGAGCAGGTGGGGCAGGAGTTGTTCGAGTCGGTGGAAGAGTTGCGGCGACTGCTCATCGAGCATCGGGAAACCGTGAGGCACAGTCCGCAGGCCCCAACACCTGAACTCATGCTTAAGGCCCGGGAACTGATTTCCGGGATGGATTTGGCGCGCGCCTACCAGGTCACCAAGGCCTTCGCGACGTATTTCGAGCTGACCAATCTGGCGGAGACCAACCATCGCAAGCGCCGGCGACGGGCGGGCAAGTTGGACCGCGAACATCCACCGCTCCCGGGGTCGTTTCGCGGAACGCTGCTGCGGATGAAAGAGGCAGGCATTTCGGCTGACGATGCTGCCGCCGCTCTGCGCCGGATTGCGATCACCCCCGTCTTCACTGCCCATCCCACCGAGGTCGCGCGGCAAACCGTGCTGCTGAAGCGGCGCCGCATCGCGCAACAACTGGAACGGCTCGACCGCCTGCCGCTTACGGCGGAAGAAGCGGAATACTGTGAAAACAACATTCGCGCGGAAGTCACCTCCCTGTGGCAAACCGACGAAGTGCGCATGGCGAAGCCGACGGTCGATGATGAAATCCGCATGGGCCTGCGATATTTCCGGCTTTCGATGTTCGACGCCCTGCCGAAGATCTATGCCGAGGTGGAGGAATCGTTTCGCGATACCTATGGCCTCGAACTCGACGAAGTCGCCCTCCTCAACCTCGTGCAGTTTGGCTCGTGGATTGGCGGAGACCGCGACGGCAACCCCCTGGTGACGCCGGCCTATATTCGTGACGCGCTGGAGATGGCCCGTGGCGTGATCCTGCGCGAGTATCTCTACGATGTGGAGTCCCTGAGCGATCGTCTCAGCTCGTCGCGCCGGCAGACAGGCTTTTCGGAAAAACTGCTCGCCCGCGTGAAGCACTACGAGCGCACGATTCCCGGGGTGCATTTGGCGTGGGGGCCGCATAACACGTCTGAGAGTTATCGCCGCTTCTTGTCATACATATTTCACAGGCTGCGACAGAGCCGCGAGGCCGTGGACGCTCCCGGCGCCTATGCGAGCGCGGCAGAGTTCGAAGACGATCTCCTGGTGGTGCGCGACAGCTTGCAGGCCCACCGTGGAGAACGGCTGGCCAACGCCTATGTCGGTTCGCTGCTGCGCAAGGTGCGCACTTTCGGCTTTCACCTGCATACTCTCGACATTCGCCAGCATGCCCGCGTACATGCGCGGGTCATCGAGGAACTTGGGCCTAATCCCGAGCGCAGTACAAACTCCGCCGAGAGTCGCGAACTTCTCGAAACCTTTCACGCCATCGCCAAGCTGAAGCGCACATATCCCGCCCAATCCATTCGCCACTACATCATTAGTGGCGCAGAATCCGAGGATGACGTGCTGGCTGTGGTCCGGCTCGCGAAAATCGGAGGGGTTCAGGTTGCCGGATCAGGCGACGACCCGGGTTTGATGCCGGTGCCTCTTTTCGAATCCATCGACTCGCTGCGCGCCGCAGGCGGCGTCATGCGCCGCCTCTGGAGCGATCCCGAGTATCAACCTCTGCTCGATTCCTGGGGGCGCTGGCAGGAAGTTATGCTCGGCTACTCCGATTCCAACAAAGATGGCGGCATGCTCACCAGCACCTGGGAACTTTACAAGGCTCATCGCGAGTTGCATCATGCGGCGCAGGAATACGGAGTGAAGCTCAGCCTGTTTCATGGGCGCGGTGGCACCGTAGGCCGCGGTGGAGGCCCCACTCATGCCGCCATCCTCGCCCAGCCGCCCGGATGTTTTTCCGGCCACATTCGCGTCACGGAACAGGGCGAGGTGCTCAATTGGAAATACTCCGACCCGGTGCTTGCGGAATGGAATCTGGAGCTGATGATCGCGGCCAGTCTCGAAGCGCTTACGCGACCCGAGGGAGAGCAATCCGCGCACCCTGCCCGCTGGGAAGAAGCCGTCGAGGAGATGTCGCAGGAGGCCTACCGCGTCTATCGCCGCGAGATCGCCGACAACCCCGACGTGCTCGAATATTTCGAGCAGGCGACTCCGGTCAATGAGCTGGAGACGGCGCGCATCGGCTCGCGACCCTCCCGGCGCAGTAAAGGACGGCGGCTCGAAGACCTGCGAGCCATCCCATGGGTTTTCGGCTGGATGCAGAGCCGCCACGCCGTTCCCGCCTGGTTTGGCGTGGGCCACGCTCTGGAAAAATTCGCGAAAAGCGGCCCCGGGCACGAACAACTCCTGCGCCAGATCACGCGCGGCTTCCCTGTGTTCGCAGAGCTCATCCGCAATGTTGAGTTGGGCATGGCCAAAGCTGATCTCGGCATCGCGAGCCTCTATTCCGGATTGGTCAAGGATGCGGCTCTGCGGAAGCGCGTTTTCTCCATGCTGGAAGAAGAGTTCCTGCGTTCCCGGCACATGATTCTCCGCCTCACCGGTCAGCGCGAATTGCTGGGCCGCAATCGGGTGCTCGCGCGCTCCATCCGCCTGCGCAATCCATACGTGGATCCCATGAGCCTGATTCAGGTGGAGCTCTTGCGGCGCAAGCAGAGCGGGGAGCAGAGTTCGGAACTGGAGTATCCGCTGGGCGCGACCATCAACGGAATCGCGGCGGGCTTACATAACACCGGATAGGAAGACAATTTCAGATTGTTGATTTTAGATTGGAGACCCGACATCTACGGGAATCGACATCAATCTGCAATCTGAAATCTACAATCTAAAATTCCCCGCTATTCCTTCGTCGCCTCTTTGGCGGGTAGGGCGGCCGCTTGACTGACGCCCTCATTGGCGGTTTTCTTCTTGGGAGGTTGCTTCGCCGCTTCGGCACGTTTCCGCTCCTGATAACGGCGGTCATGCGAGTACTGATCGGACGCTTGTTTCTTCATGCTCCTATCATGTCACAGATTCGTGACAATTTGCCGCTAACCTCCCGCTACGCTATCCGTCTGTAGTATGTTGCTTGGTCGGGCTGGAGTGCGTCCCTTCGGCCCCTTTCGTACGAAGCCTGCTCCTGCCCATATGCGTAACTTCTACCGGCCTGTTTTGTTCGATCTACCATCCATGAGTTCCCCAAAAAGAGGATCTATGCCCATCTCCCGGTTTACATCTGCGTTCGCGTTGAGCTTGACCATGTGCGCAGCGCTGTCTAGCCAAGTCTTGTCTGCCCAAAGCCTGTCTGTCCAGACGATTCCTGCCAACTCGGTTCTAGCCGCCGGCGGCGCCTCTGGCGATGAAGGCAAAGCCACTAAGCTTGAGCATTTCGATCCCAATCTGGTCGACAAGACGCTCGACCCCTGCAATGACTTCTATAAATACGCGTGCAACAAGTGGCTGACCGCCAATCCGATTCCTGCGGATCAGGTCTACTGGAGCACGGGAAGCGGCCTGCAATTGTGGAACGAGAACTTGCTGCGCGAAACTCTGGAAGGCACCAGCGCCAACGATCCCAAGCGCACCGCCGTCCATCAGAAGATTGGCGACTACTACGCCGCGTGCATGGACGAAAGCGGCATTGAAGCCTCCGGATTGAAGCCCCTGCAACCGGAACTGGAGCGCATCGCCGCCCTGAAATCCAAGAAAGACATCACGCTGGAGATCGCTCATCTGCACCATCTGTCCCCCGGGGCCTGGCAGTACGGGGACAACCAGACGGACTCGGCGTTCTTCGGTTTCACCGGACAACAGGATTACGACGATGCTTCCAAGGTTGTGGCACAGATTGACCAGGGCGGGTTGAGCCTACCAAGCCGCGACTACTACCTGAAAACCGACGACAAGTCGAAAGAGCTTCTCAAGAAATATCGCGCCCACGTGCAGAAGATGTTCGTTCTGGCGGGAGAATCAGAAGCCCAGGCGGATTCCGATGCCGGCGCGGTCATCGAACTCGAAACCGGGATGGCGCAGGCGCAAATGGACAACGTTACGCGCCGCGATCCCAAAAACATCAACAACAAGATGACTGTGGCCCAGGTGCGCGCACTCACGCCGTCGATCGACTGGGACGCGTATCTGAAAGCGGTGAAGGCTCCGGCCAGCGAGCATTACATCGTCACCTCGCCCGCCTTCTTCCGCGCCGAAGAGAAACTGATCGCAGATCATCCGCTCGATCACTGGCAGGCCTACATGCGCTGGCAGGTAATTCATCGCTCAGCTCCGCTACTAAGTAAGGCAGTGGTCGATGAGAATTTCGACTTCTTCGCCCGCACCCTCGCTGGCGCCGAACAGCAGCGGCCGCGCTGGAGGCGTTGCGTCAACGCGGCCGACCGCGATCTGGGCGATGCCCTTGGCCAGGCTTATGTCGACCGCGCCTTCCCGCCCGAGAGCAGAGCCCGGACCATCCAGATGGTGCACTCGATCGAAACCGCCCTGAGTGCCGACGTGCAAAGCCTCAGTTGGATGTCCGGCGAGACGAAAACCCAAGCCATTACCAAGCTGAAGGGAATCGAGGACAAGATCGGCTATCCCTCGCACTGGCACGACTACTCCAGCGTGGCCATCACGCGAGACAGCTATCTGCACAACGTCGCCCAGGCTACCTCGTTCGAATTCGAGCGCTGGGTCGCCAAGGTCGGCAAGCCGGTCGATCGCGCCGAGTGGACCATGACTCCGCCCACTATCAACGCTTACTACGATCCGCAGTTGAACACCATCAATTTCCCCGCTGGCATTCTGCAGCCGCCGTTCTTCGATCCGAAGATGGACGACTCCGTAAACTATGGCGCCATCGGCATGGTCATTGGACACGAGATCATCCACGGCTTCGACGACGAGGGCCGCAAGTTCGACGCTCATGGCAACCTGCGCGACTGGTGGACCGCCGAGGACGGCAAGCAGTACGACGAACGCGGCAAGTGCATCTCCGATGAGTACACGCAGGATGTGCCCGACGCGGGCGCCGGCGTCAAGCAGAACGGCCTGCTCACCCAGGGCGAAGACACTGCCGACAACGGTGGCATTCGCCTCGCTCTGAACGCGCTCGAAGCTGCGCTGAAGCAGCAGGGCAAATCGTTGGAGGACAAAGGTTCGGACGGCTGGACCTACCGCCAGCGCTTCTTCCTGTCGAACGCGTATTCGTGGTGCGCGAACGTGCGCCCGGAGATCACGCGCGTGATCGTCACCACCGACCCGCATTCCATGCCGGTGTTCCGCATCGATAACGTTCTGTCGAACCTGTCGGAATTCCAGCAAGCCTTCGGCTGCAAGGCCGGCCAGAAGATGGTCAGAGCCAACGCCTGCCGCGTCTGGTAGGTGGACTTGTTCTGGCGTCCAGTCCCGGACGTCTTGTCATGCTGAGCGAAGAACGAGCAGCGCAAAGCGCTGCTCGTTCGTAGTCGAAGCATCCCTACTCCCGCCCGTTCCCTCTGGGAACGGAACTGGCAAATTATGTCCCCCTCAACAAAAATCGGAATCCGCAGTGGCTGGATCTAGCGAAAGACTGGTACCTGTCGATGGAGTCGGGTAAGGGTAGGGATGCTTCGACTCCGCCGTGAGGATCGCTGCGCGATCCTCACGACTCCGCTCAGCATGACAATATCCGTTTTCGTCCCTACCGGTTAATGTCCTCCTTCGCCTGCAGCCGCTTCAGATAATTCTCCAAGGAAGTCTTGTTGGCATCAGGAGCCCCCACCATGGAAAGCTTCAGTTCCTTCACCGCATTGTCGAAATCTCCTTGAGAGCTGTACACCCGAGCCAGCCCCAGATGCGAAGTCCAGTAGTCGGGAAACTTCTTGGCGTTCGAACGGTAGATCACGATCGCTTCATCCTGCTTCTTTTCTCCCTGCAAACCCCGCGCATAAACGTAGAGTTGCAGCGCGTTTGCCATACCGAGCGCTTTATTACGCGCCGCATCGGCATCCTGCTTGCGACCCATGGCTTCCAGAATGTGCGACTTATTCATCACGTTGTCATAGCGCTCTTCAGCCTGGATCGACTGATCCTCATCCTTCAGCGCTTCGTCAAGATTGATCTTGTTGGCCAGGAAGTAGCCGGCCGCGTCGTCCCAACCCTCCCAGTAATATTGGTTGAGCCCGTGCAGCTGCCGGTGAATGCTGGCGGTGACCAGGTCGTTCACCTTGACCTCGATTTTGAACGGCACCGCAACTTTGTCCCAGCGCATGGTGACGACAGTGGAGTCCGGCTTCACGTCGTCGAAATCGTAAGCCAGCGCATCGTGGGCCTCGGCGGTTTGCGGCTTCACTTTGACGCGCAGGGCATCTTCCTCTTGCTTGTAGGTGAACGCGCCCCACGAAGTCGCGTTCTTCGAGAAGATCACCGTCCACTGGTTCTCGCCCGGGATCATGTGCAGGCCATACGTCCCTTTGTCGAGCGCCTGGCCTTCAATGGTGACCGGATCGCTGAACGTGATGGTCGTATTCTCGTTCGCCCCTGCGCGCCACACCTGCCCGTAAGGCGCGAGCTTACCCCAGATCTGGCGTCCATTAGCCAGCGGCCGGTGATAGTTCACGGTGATGTCAGTGATGCCAATGCGCTGCATCACGCGCGCATGCTGGCTCGCTCGGGGCAGATCGAGCATCAGGGTTTCGCCCGTAGCGGTTTGCGCGTGACTAAGACTTGCAACTAACAAGACACCTAGAGACAAAGCAAGCAGACGAACTCGGTGCATAGAGAAGCTCCTTTTTCGCGGCTGGAATTGAGCAGCCGACTAGTCAGAATCTGGATTGGAAATCGCGAATTGACCCCACGTAGATCGCGACGCTGTTGGGCTTAGACGGATGGAGGAGAGGGAGGTGAGCAGGAGGGCAGGGATCGCGAGTCGAGACGACGCAGTGTTGGGGGGTTCTATGGCACTGTTAACGCCAATTACCATTTCCGATGCTTGGAAATCAGACCCAGTCCGTGAGCTTTGCGGAGTTTCCTAACGCGAACGGGCGAGTGTCTCCGCCAATTCCCGGAATTCTTTGTTCTTCATCAGTTTCTTGAAGGAATCGTCCTTGCGTGGATCCGGGATGCTTTCGCCTGGCAGAACGTTGGCTTTGTGGTCAAAGGCTTTCTTCAGATAGTTTCCCGCTTCTGTCGCGTCGCCCATCTCGGCATAAGTGCACGCCAAGTTGTAGTGGAAGAGGGGGTACGTTGGATCCTTGCTGACCCCGTACTCGAAGGTTTCCTTGGCTTTCTCCAGGTTGCCGGTGATTCCATAGGACATGCCGAGGTTATCGACTAACACATACCAGAAAGACTTCTCCAGCTTCTGATTAACCTTCTCAAGCTCCAGCGCCTGTGAGTAGGGGCCGATTGCACCTTTGTAGTCGTGCTGGAGATAAAGACGACTCGCCTGTTCGACCAACTCCATGCTAGATCTCTGCACCTTATCAATGTGCATGGATTTGAGCACGTCCGCAAACAAGGGCTCGTCTGCTGTCACGTAGTTGACCTTCGACACGTGCAGGTCGATATAGGTGTTGTCGTAAGTCTGGCAGGCGAACATGCTTTCCTGGTTGACGCGCTGTCCGCTAAATTCCGGTACCACGTACTGCATAACGTCAACGTCACCCGAACGTGAAAACCGCACGTCCTGAATCTTCAGAGGCGGATTCTTAGTCTTTTTCTCAAGCGACTCGCGACACGAACTCGTCGCGGCTCCGGACTTGACCTGCTCCAGCATAAGGGAAACCACCACCTTCGTGGTCTCGTTCTCCGCAACCATATACCGACGACCGTCTGGCTTAGTTTCGGTAACCTTTACCGCAAATCCTGGTAGGTCCAAGACCACGCCCCAATCCTTTGCAGGTAACGAAAGCCGCCCGCGCAGAGGCGTCGGTTGTTGAGCGACACACGATAGTGCAACTAAACCCAACATGGCGAGAACACAGAGTCGCGAACCGGCATTTCCCATGACGCGGTAGTTTAGCACTCCGTTAACCGGCGTGCCGGACCCGCTCGGCAACTGTTGTAACATCGCCATACCACTCATAACAGAGTACTAAGCCCCTGTTTTTCCTATCCCTCTTGACAAACTCAGCCCTCGGGAGCAGAATTCTTTAAGGCGAATAAAAAGCGAAATGCCTCCGGCGGCTCCAGCCCCGGCGTTCCCTGAAATCTTCCGAGGAATCTTATGTCTTCCGCAGTGGTTTCCACTTCGGCGGCCCTGGGCCGCCCTTTTATCTTTGATGGTGAAGCAGATCCTGAGGTGTGCTCGCTGTCGACTGCCAGTCGAGCTGCGCTCGACCGGACAGCCGAGGGCGGCTGTCCCCACACCAACCTTCAGGAATCCCCCATCGCGCGCCTTCAATCAGCCATCAACAATCAAAAATCAAAAATCCCTCCAGCGAGCGTAACCCCGGCTTCGCGGCTCGAGATTCGCCCCGCGCCGGAGATGGTTTCGAGCGGCATCCCCGCCATCGATAGCTTGACCGGTGGCCTGCCCCGCGGATGCCTGACCGAAATCTGCGGCCCCGCATCCTCGGGACGCACCACCGTGCTCTTAGCCGCTCTAGCCGCCGCCACCCGCCTCGGAGAATTCTGTGCCGTGGTGGACGCCAGTGACGCGCTCGACCCCCAGTCTGCCGCAGCCGCAGGAGTGGCACTGGAGCGACTGCTATGGGTACGCTGCGGAGAAGATGAACCACAGAAAAGTTCTCCCCAAAAATCACACGCAAAACAAAAAGGGTGCCCCATTTCTCGCGCGCCTTTTGCGCGAGAAGCCTGCCCTGAGCTTGTCGAACGGGTGGGGCTTTCCTCCCAGGCCGCTTTCGACTTCGATCGCGCTGCGACTCGGCAATCCGAACGCCGCATGGAGCAAGTCCTGCGGGCCACCGATTTACTGCTCGAAAGCGGCGGCTTCGGCCTGATCGTCCTCGATCTCGGCGACTTGCCACCACAGGCAGCACGCCACATTCCGCTGACCACGTGGTTCCGCTTCCGCCGCGCCGTGGAACACACGCCCACCATCCTGCTGGCGATCGAGCAGCACCCCATCGCCGGAAGTTGCTCTTCCCTGCTGCTGCAGTTGGGATTGTCGGACGATCAGGAGACGGTGGGATGGAAGCAAACAGACTCTAGCCGCGCAGCGGCGGCATTCATTAGCCCCGGACGTAAGTCCGGGGTAGCTAAGGAAAAATGGAATGAGTCCCGAAGGGACGGCACTACCTCGACCGTGCACCAAACTTTGCAAAACGTTGAACCCACTCACGCGCAATTGCTAACCGGCCTGGACATCACCGCGGAACTAATCCGCTCTCGTCTGGACCGCAAACCCGCCCGCTCCGCCGCGTTTGCGACCAAAACTGCCTGGGCCGGATGAAAAATGAAACCAATTACTCAATTACAAAATTACAAAATGACTCAATGACTCCATGCCGTTCGCCTGCATCTACGTTCCGAATTTTCCCGTGGCGGCCGCCCTCCGCGCTGAACCGGAACTGAAACCGCGCCCCGTCGCCATTCTCGAAGGCAAACCTCCGCTGGAGACAACCATCGCAGTCAATGAAAAGGCCGCCCGCCTGGGCATCGCGCCGGGTATGACCAAGGCACAAGCCGAACTGTGCGCGGAGCTCGCCCTGCGCCCACGTTCGCCGCTACAGGAATCCGCCGCGCACGCCGCCTTGCTCGATTGCGCCCAATCGTTCTCGCCGTGCGTGGAAGACGCTGCCTGCGACACCGCCCTGCTCGATCTCGCGGGCATGGAATCCCTTCTCGGACCGTTGCCCAACATTTCTCGCGCCATCTACAATCGCGCGGCCACGCTCGGGCTCGAAGTCAACGTTGCCGTAGCTTCCAATCCCGATGCTGCTGTGCTCGCCGCCCGCGGATTGTGTGGCGCGGGCACTCTTGCCCGCGCTGGCGTCACCATAATTCCCGCAGGCAAAGAAGCAGAGTATCTAGGAACTCTGCCCGTGGAAGTTCTGTTTGAAGATCGATTGGAGAGCAAGCAGAAAGAGCAGGCCGACTGTCTGCTCGAAACCCTCGCCCGCTGGGGCATTCGCAACCTGCGCGCCCTGGCCACACTGCCGGAAGTGGCGCTCAGCGAACGTCTCGGACAGGAAGGCCTGCGCCTGCAGAAACTAGCGCGCGGCGCCGCTTCACGCACGTTGGTCCCGGTGGAAGTGCCGTTAGTATTTGAAGAAGCCGTTGAATTAGAGCACCCGATCGTCCTGCTCGAACCTCTGGCCTTCCTGCTGAACCGCCTGCTCGAGCAACTCTGCGCACGTTTAGGCACACGCGCCCTAGCCACGCAGGAACTGCGCCTCACCCTCGAACTCGCAAACCTTACCGGCATCGACGACGAAAACATCGGCATCCCCAGCGAAAGTGATGGACCAAATAAACTCATGTGGGGACAGCCGCCCTCGGCTGTCCAGCGGAGCAAAGCTCCGCCGCGTTGCCACCGGCAAACTCAATTCCACCGCACGCTGAGTCTTCCTCTTCCCATGCTCGACGCCAAAGTATTCCTGAAACTGTTGCAACTCGATCTCAACGCGCATCCTCCCGGAGCACCCATCATGAAAATTCATCTCGCCGCGGAACCCGCGCGCCCACGTTCGGCACAGGGAGGCCTGTTCCTTCCACCATCGCCCGAGCCGGAAAAACTGGAACTCACCCTCGCCCGCATCGCTGGCATGGTCGGCGAACAGAAAGTCGGAGCGCTGGAGTTGCTCGACACGCATCATCCTGAGGGATTTCGCATGCGGCGTTTCGTGGCCGAGGTTGCGCGAAAAACTCCACAGAAAAGGAATCCCGACTCGGCAGAAGCAGCTTCCATCGTCACTGCCCTGCGCCGCTTTCGTCCGCCGCTACGCGTCAGCGTCACCCTTGAAAACGGCCACCCCGCGCAAGTGGCATGCGCAAAGAAAAAGGAAGTGCAGGGCGACGTGCTCTGGAAGGCTGGCCCCTGGCGCGCTTCCGGCGACTGGTGGGAACGCGAAGCCTGGTCGCGCGACGAATGGGATATAGCCCTGCGAAGCGGTAATGCTGTCTCTTTCTACCGCCTCGTTCACGATTTGCTCGGAGGCGGCTGGTTCGTGGAAGGAACGTATGACTGAAAAAAAGTTCCCAGTTCTCGGTTCTCAGTTCTCAGTAAGAACTCGGAAACCAAAAGGTTTTAACTGAGAACCGAGAACTGGGAACTGAGAACTGATGTATGTCGAGCTTCACGCCCGCTCTGCTTTCAGCTTTCTCGAAGGCGCGTCCCTGCCCGAGGAACTCGTCGCAGTCTGCGCTCAGCTCAAACTGCCTGCCATGGCGCTGCTCGACACCGACGGCGTTTATGGCGCCCCGCGCTTTCACCTGGCTGCTGACAAAGCCAAAATCAAAGCGCACATCGGCGCCGAAGTTTCTTGTTCATCCCTTAGCCCTGTCATCCTGAGCGGAGCAAGTGCTTCTCAAAGTGAAGCACTTGCGGAGTCGAAGAGCCTGCCCCGAGCTAGCCGAGGGGATCCCTACCCACAGCATTCCCCTCAGCGTATAGGGATTCCTCGCTCCGCTCGGAATGACAAGGGATTGGGGTCGTCTCTCAATGCCAATCCCTTCCGCCTTCCTCTCCTCGTCTCCACCCGCGCCGGCTACCAGAATCTCTGTCGACTGATCACCAAAATGAAGTTGCGCGCCAAAAAGGGCGAAGGCGCAGTCTGCCAAGAAGAACTCGAAGAGCACGCCCACGGCCTGATCTGCCTCACCGGCGGAGCGGAAGGCCCGCTGGCGGCCGCCCTGCAGCAAGGAGGCATCGAAGAAGCTCGACGACGAGTCGATCAACTCATCGGCATCTTTGGACCCAAAAATGTCTACGTCGAACTGCAGCGTCATTTCCAGCGCGAAGAAGAATCCCGCAACCGCGCCGCAATCGATATCGCCCCTTCACTCCATCTCCCTCTGCTGGCGACCAACGGAGTCTGCTACGCCACCGCCAAAGCCCGCGAACTGTGCGATGCCTTCACCGCGATTCGCCACCACCGCACTCTCTCCACCGCAGGGCGCCTGCTCTCTCGCAACTCTGAGCGCTTTCTGAAATCTGCGCTGGAAATGCAGCAACTCTTCGCCGACCTGCCTGAAGCGATCACGAATACACTCGAACTTTCCTCGCGCCTCGAATTCACCCTCAACGATCTCGGCTACGAATTCCCGCGCTATCCCGTGCCCGAAGGCGAGACCATGAATTCCTTTCTCCGCGAACAAGCCTGGATAGGTTTCCGCCAGCGCTATGGCCGCGCCGCGCCCGACATGCAGGCCAAAGCCCGGCGCCAGATTGAGAAAGAGCTTGCCCTCATCGAGAAACTCAAGCTCGCCGGATACTTTCTCATCGTCTGGGACCTCATTCGCTACTGCCGCGAACAAAACATTCTCGTGCAAGGCCGCGGCTCTGCTGCCAACAGCGCCGTCTGCTACTCTCTCGGCATCACCGCGGTCGATGCCGTCAGCATGGAGTTACTCTTCGAACGTTTTCTCTCCGAAGAGCGCGGCGAGTGGCCCGACATCGATCTCGACCTGCCCAGCGGCGACGAACGCGAAAAAGTAATTCAGTATCTCTACAAAAAATATGGCGAACGCGGCGCCGCCATGACCGCCAATGTCATCACCTATCGCAACCGCATGGCCGCGCGCGAAATGGGCAAGGCCTTAGGCTTCGATCCGGAAACGCTCAACAAAATTTCTGCCGCCGTCGCCACCTGGGAATTTCGCGACGAAAATGACGCCCTCGACCGCCGCTTCCGCGATGCCGGACTCGACCTCAACCATCCCCGCCTGCGCAAATATTACGAACTCTGCCTCGCCGTGCAGGATATGCCGCGCCATCTCGGCCAGCACTCCGGCGGCATGGTCATCTGCCAGGGACAACTCGATTCTGTCGTGCCGCTCGAGCCCGCCTCCATGCCCGGCCGCGTCGTCGTGCAGTGGGACAAAGAAGACTGCGCCGACATGGGCATCATCAAAGTTGATCTGCTCGGCCTCGGCATGATGGCCGTGCTCAAAGATTCCATCGAACTCATCCGCGACCACTATCACGAAGAAGTCGATCTGGCGCATCTTCCGGCCGACGATCCGCAGGTCTATTCCGCGCTTCAAGAAGCCGACACCGTTGGCTTGTTTCAAGTAGAAAGCCGCGCACAAATGGCATCGTTGCCGCGCCTGCGTCCCGAGCGCTTTTATGACGTAGTGGTGCAGGTCGCGATCATCCGCCCCGGACCAATCGTCGGCCAGATGGTGAATCCATTTATTCTCCGCCGGCAAGGACGCGAAGACGTCACCTATCCGCATCCCTCGCTCGAGCCAGTGCTCAAGCGCACGCTCGGCGTCCCGCTCTTTCAGGAACAACTGCTGCGCCTCGCCATGATCGCAGCTAACTTTACCGGAGGCGAAGCCGAAGAACTGCGCCGCGCCATGGGCTTCAAGCGCTCACAGGCGCGAATGAAGGAAATCGAAGCCAAACTCCGCGCCGGTATGACGCACAACGGAATCGCACCGAAAGCGCAGGAAGAAATCATTCTCTCCATCACATCCTTCGCGCTCTACGGATTCCCCGAATCGCACGCCGCCAGCTTCGCGCTGATCGCTTACGCCAGCGCATACCTGAAGTGCCACTACCTGGCCGCCTTCACCGCCGCCCTGCTCAACAACCAGCCCATGGGATTTTATTCGCCGGCAACCATCGTCAAGGATGCGCAGCGTCACGGTCTGAAGATGCTGCCCGTCGACGTGACATGCTCGGAATGGAACTGCACGTTGGAACCAGTTCTCAGTTCTCGGTTCTCAGTTCTCAGTCAAAGAGCCGTCAGCCCTCAGCTCTCAGCTCTCAGTAAAACCCTTGTCATTCCGACCCCCGAGCGAACGCGAGGGGCGGAGGAATCTCTACGCTCGGCACCCGGCACTCCGCACTCGCAACTCGCTCCTGCCCTCCGCATGGGCCTCCGTTACGTCCGCGGCTTGCGCGAAGAAGCCGCTCGATCCCTTGTTCTCGAACGCCTGAGTGCTCCATTTCAATCCATTCACGATCTCACCCGCCGCGTCCCCGAACTCCGCAAAGACGAACTCACCACTCTGGCGGAAATCGGTGCGCTGAATGCCATCGGATTGCAGATTTCAGATTGCAGATTGCAGATTTCAAAACCCGATCAATCTGAAATCTGCAATCTACAATCTACAATTTCTTTCCACCGCCGCGACGCCCTCTGGCAGGTGGAGCGGGCCGTCCGCGACCCCGGTCCGCTGCTCGAACAACAGCCAGAGCCCGACTCCCCCTCGCCGCTCGCGCCCATGAACCACGAAGAACGCCTGGTCGCCGATTTCCACGGCACCGGACTCACCGTCGGCCCGCATCCCATGGCCTATCGCCGCGCCTGGCTCACTGCCATGGGCATCCGCCGCGCCAGCGACCTGCGCGACATTCCGAGCGGCAAGCGTCTCCGTATCGGAGGCTGCGTCATCACCCGACAGCGCCCGGGAACCGCCAAAGGATTTGTGTTTTTAAGTCTGGAAGATGAAACCGGCGTGGCCAACGCGATCATCCGTCCCGATCTGTTTCATCAGAACCGTTTGCTGCTGGCCAGCGAGCGCTTCCTCGCCATCGAAGGCATTCTTCAAAATCAGGACAACGTCATCTCCGTCAAAGCCGAACGCGTGCTGCCCCTGTTCGTTACGAAAGCCGAAACCGTCTCGCACGATTTCCATTGAGAGGGGCCGGAGCCAGAGGTCAGGGCTTAGTCAACATCATAGGCCTCGGCCGCTGATCCCTGACCCCTATCCCCTGCCTTCACTTCCCCGTATAGCTCACTCTCCAGATCGAGTTCGATCCGTCGTCGCTCACCAGCAGCGAACCGTCCGCCGCCACCGCAATTCCGACCGGGCGTCCCCACACTTGACCATCCGGCAACACGAATCCGGTCAGGAAATCCTGATACTCACCCGTGGCGTGGCCCGTCTGATGCAGCGGCACGCGAATCACTTCATAGCCCACGCGCACCGCCTTGTTCCACGATCCATGCTCCGAGGCAAAAAGCTCGCCCCCGTATTCTGCCGGAAACTGCTTCCCCTGATAGAAAGTGAATTCCAGAGACGCGTTGTGCGGCTGCAGCAGCACGTCGGGCACGATTGCCTTGTCCTTCAATTCCGGATGTTTCCCCTTCTGCCGCGGGTCTTGATGCGCCCCGATGTACCACCACGGCCAGCCATAGAATCCGCCCTCCTGCACATGCGTGATGTAGTCCGGCACCAGGTTGTCGCCTAACGCATCGCGCTCATTCACCGAGCACCACAACTCACCCGTCTGCGGATTCACCGCGATCCCTCCGCCGGCATTGCGAATGCCGTAGGCATAGATCTTCAGTTCACAATTCGCCGGATCGCACACCAGAATGTCGGCGCGATCTTTTTCTCCCGGATGAGTGTCCGTATCGTCATCGTTCGACGCTGACCCCACCGCCACAAACATCTTCTTGCCATCCGGTGAAAACTCGACGGCGCGCGTCCAGTGCCCACCGCCGCTTGGCAGATCGGCGATATGCTGCGACACGCCGCTCGCCTTCAAGTCTCCATTGTGATACGGAAAGCGAATCACCTCGTTCGTATCGCCGATATAGATCCACTGCGGATCCGGCCCCGGTGGATAAAACGTGATGCCATACGGCCGCTTCAGACCGCTGGCGAATACCTGCATCTGCTCCGGCTTGCCGTCGCCGCTCATGCCGCGAAAGACACGAATCCGCCCGGACTCGCTCTCCGCCAGAAAAATGTCGCCATTGGGTGCGGTTCGCAGCCATCGCGGATTGTCGAGCCCGGTCGCATAAAGCTCTACCTTGAACCCCGCTGGCGCCACCGGCCACGCCTTCTCCGGACGCGCCACCACCTCGGCGCCGTTGTTCGACGACTGCGTGGCAAACGGCTCCGGAAGATCGCTCGCCGTGATCTTGCGAGTCGTGCCCGGCACCTCATAGCGAAAATCTGTGAACGGAGCATGCGGAGAGGGATCCTTCAGCGCTGCCGCAGTCCTTGAAACCGCGGAAGGCGAACTCGCCGCCACCGGCGCCGCCTTGCCCGACGCCAGGGAGGTCACATAAGTCACGATCTGCCATCGCTTCTGCTCCGGCAGAAACGCCCACGACGGCATCCCGTTGTCTTTGCTTCCCTGGGTGATGAACCAGAACACTTCGCCAGATGCCACTCCCTCCAGCTTTCCATCCACCAGGGAAGGGACGTTACCCGTTCCCTTGCCCAACTTTCCGTGGCAGGCGAGGCAGTTCCGCGCGTAAAGCGTCTTGCCCGCGTCGGCAGCCTCCTGCTGCCCTTCGTAGGGATTCTTGAGGGCTTTCGCCGAGTCCGGCGCGTCATGAAACTTCTTGTCGACCGCCTGCAAAGTCGCGATAGAAATGAGAGACAAGAGAACTGCCGAGACAATCGTGGTGGCACCCAGACGCATATGTATCCTCGCGATCAGATCTTGCCAACTTAGATTAAACGTTGCGCGGAAAGGATGCGAATCTATGACCGTTGGCGTCGCTGCCGGGAATCTCTTTGACGCTCGTGACTTCTCGCATTAATACTGGCAAAATGCAGGCCTGTCAAGCGGCTCCCCGAAGCTGCGCAGAAACAGGGTCTCGTAGAAATCGCGAATTCTCCTCGGAACTTCCGGCCCGCGCATTTTCGACAGCATCATGCCTGGCAGAATAAGGTCGCTCCACTTCTCGCCACGAGCCCCGGTTCGAGGCGTGATGATCGCACGCTGATTCTCAGCTTCCGGTTCCGCGCCCTTCCGCTCGTCGACCCAGTGCGCCAGGGAACCACCAGAACCTCCCTCAGATGTTTGCTCGATAGATCGCAGTGTCTCGCCCTGATTCGAAGTACTTCAGCAGTCGCACTCCGACCCTAAAGTACACCAGCAATAAGTTACCGCTTCTCCCGGTTTAGCTCGCTATAAGTTGACGAACATACTCATCCACTATCTTGCCAGACTCGTTCCTTTTGTTTGGCAGAGCTGACGCTATAAGTGGCGGATGGCGGCTCCCTGAATGATATCTGTGCTAGTTATCACGACATAATAGTCACAGCCAACGATGATGCGGCCCACGCTTTATTACACAACTGAGCAAATAGGAACAGACCCACAAGGCAGTAACAATAGAAGATCGTGGGAAGCGAGGATGTAGGTGGGGGACAATGATACTGCCTCCGTCGTCCATCCTCTTCCTTTAGTGGCGCAGCCAGGGAACCGCTGCGCCACTCCTAGTTGCAGGCTATCGCTGCGACCCACAGATAGAAGACGTAGATAGATGACACAGCTCAAGGGAAGCTGACATGATGAGCCTTTTGCTTAAGACAATCCAACAACCATTGGGAAGTATTCTTCCGTTGGACGAGGTGAAGCGCCTCGTGATTATTGACGCCCTCGACAAATGCAAAGGGAACTATCAGTTGGCAGCACGTCTCTTGTGCGTGGGCAGAACCACACTCTATCGGATGGCGGAAGCGTACAACTACCAATCGGTAAAGTTGCAAGGGGCCGCGTTGATGACCTTGCCACCACTTCGCCCTCTCGAGCGTGGACACCCCACTCGTCAACGCATGAATTCCCAGATTGTTGAGTTGCTCTTGCAAGGATGTGATAACGCCGAAATCGCCCGCCAACTCAACATGGCTTGTAGAACCGTGAAGGCGCACTTCAACCGGTTATTCCGAAGTTTTGGAATTACCAGCGGAATCAAGCGAGTAAAGCTCGCGACCCTGTTGTACCGGAGACAAACATGTCTGCAAATGACCTCTATGGAACACGAATCCCAAGTAAACGTGAGCACCGAGTCATCTATCTTGTTGCGCAAGGCCTAAAGAACCGTGAGGTGGCGGAAGCAATCGGAATCACGGAAGACGTGGTCAAAAATTATCTGCGCGTGATATACGACAAACTAGGTTTTTACAACCGCGTCGAGCTTGCACTCTGGTACGAATCACGGCGGGTGGGTCCGGCATTGTCGACGCAGGTGCAATAATTAAGAGGTCTGTGAGGACGAGCGAAGCAAGTTGCGGAAGCTCGAAGCACAGGAAGACAAGATCCACTTCAGGACTCTGGTTCTCTCCGCCGGCACGACGAACTGATCACTTTCGTCCGAACCGCGATGCCAGTGAAGTCTGCTGCGCCAAAGGGATGCAGTCTGTGTGCGCTGTCCTTCAGCCGTCCTCCGTTTGCCTTTCGTGCCGTGCCTGATTGCCTGCAGCATTTCCCCAGCGAGTCCGTGCCTCACGTCCAACAGATCGCCCGGCGTCGGTGTGCTGCCAGTTCCGCCATCAAAGAGGAAGCGGATTCTCGTTGTAGTTAACGCGAACCTCGTATAGAAATCTTGTAGATTGCGGCTTCGTCGTTTTCGAGACCTCTGGCCAAGAGGAGTGTCCTATGAGGCCCACGTTCCTGGTGCTCCTGCTCGCAGGGGCTGTCCTGTTTTGCCTGGCAGTTCGCTCTCGCGGACAATCACCCACTCAGCCCCCGGAGGCAGTCACCGGATTCGACGATCAGAGCAACGGATTCTCCGATCCCAACCGGCGCCAGGCTGACCAGAAGTTCTTCGAGGAGGTCGAGCACATCGCCCCAGACGGGCTTGGACCCCTCTACAACGCCCAGTCGTGCCGCGAGTGTCACCAGACTCCGGTCACGGGAGCCGCCAGCCAGGTCACCGAACTGCGGGTTGGACATCTCGACGCCCACGGCCAGTTCCAGAATCCGCAAATCCCGATTAATCACGGAGCGGAGATCATCAACGACCGGACCCTGGTAAATGACCGTGCCATCTGCCCCGAGATTCAGGAACGTGTACCCGACACCGAGACCGTGCGCACCACCCGCGTAACCACGAACACCCTCGGCGACGGATATGTGGAAGCCATCGCCGACGAAACCTTATTCAACATCCGTAAGCAACAATGCAAAGCGTCACACGGCAAAATCTGCGGGCAGGCGATCAAAGTACTCGTTCCCGAAAGCGAAGGGAAGGACCGCATCGGACGCTTTGGCTGGAAGGACCAGCATGCCAGCCTCCTTGCGTTTGCCGCCGATGCGTATCTGAACGAAATGGGGATCACCAGCAGCCTGCAAAAGACCGAGGTTACGACCACCTGCAATCCTCCGGTGACGGCTACGGTTCCGAACACCGACCCCGCGAAAGTCACCGAGCCCAACAGCCTGCCCGATCCCACCGACAACAACCTGGAAGACATCGATCACTTCGCCAGTTTCATGCGCTCCCTAAAAGCGCCGGCACAAGACGCGACTGCGGCGACTCCCGAGGTCCAGCATGGCGCTCAACTGTTCGCGAAGATCGGCTGCGTAACCTGCCACGTGGATACGATCGTCACCGGCAAGAGTCCAGCCGCTCCCGGAGGCCCGGGTCTCCATCCCGACGCTCTCGAAACCAAGACCATTCACCCTTACAGCGATTTCCTGATGCACAACGTTGGTACGGGAGACGGCATACCAGTTGCGCTGGTTGAGCACTTTGGCCGCGAGCGAGTCGAGAAGCGTATGCGCGAACTGGAAACGTCGCGAGCAGCGGAAATGGCTCAGAGGCAAAAAGGAAAGACCGAGGACGAATGCAGCGAGAGCTATCAGACCGCAGTGCTGGAAGGAGAAAAGCATCCCGATCTGTTGCGGGATACTCTCTGCGCGCGTAACAAACTCCGCACCGCTCCCCTGTGGGGATTGCGGCTGCGCTCCCGCCTGATGCACGACGGCAAATCGGTGGAACTGGGCGATGCCATCCGCCGTCACAAGGGAGAGGCTGAGGCAGTGACCGAGCGCTTCTCTAAGCTGACCACCGCGGATAGAAAGGCGCTGCTGGCGTTTCTTCAATCGCTTTGAGCGTGTCGACAAACCGCAGGTTTCAGACGCCACCCAACGCAGCCTCGCCCGCCCGATTGTGACTGTGAGCACAGAATGGCATGGCCGAACCTGCTAGCGTCGTGCAGCAATCTACAGACTTCCTTCCCCCAAGATAGGAAGACTGATGCTGCGATCCGAACTAAGAAGCAAGGTGCTCGCGAAACTGACCAATGCCCGGTGCGAACTTGAAGATGCGTTGAACCTTTCAATTCCGGCCGCACGATACGATCCGGTCGTGATTCCTGAACCTGCACGCAACCGGCTCTCAGCCATGATTGATGACCTCAATAGCGTGCTCCGCCAGATCGAAGGTTCGCAGTGATTGGGATGGGATGGCGAACCGAAGACAGACTGCTGCGTTGGGTCTATGCCCCAGTGTGCTTGGCACGCATGGCGCGGTTGACCTCCCCAGATCAGCAGCAGTACTTCAGACGCAGCGGGACACAGTGTAGCCAGCGCATGTGACGGGAATGGTAAGTACCTGATGTCTTGTTCCGAGTCGTGGAATCTTTCAGGGAAGCCCTATGCCATTCGGTTTGGACTTTTGGAATCCTCACAGGCAGATTCGTCCACACAAAACGACTACAAGCGAATTGGGGGACTGAGCATCTCGCTTGGAATCAGCGAGTAACGGGAGGTTGGTAGCGCTACCGGGAATCGAACCCGGGTTTGAAGATTGAGAATCT
>JADGNQ010000390.1 GCA_017883385.1 Candidatus Sulfotelmatobacter sp. | reverse complement strand
TCTCGGATTCTGACACCCCGCTTGACTGGCCGGACCGATCTATCTGGCAGGGGAATGAGGCCGGCCAGGTAGCTTTTCGGAACATCACGATTACGCCAGCAAGGTGATCTGGCGGTTTTCCGACATGCCCTGCCGGGTCAGTGAGTGTAATGGGGATGTTTCGCCAATTGACCGTTGAGCAGCTTACAATCTCGTCTCGTTATGAGCTACAACCTTGCAGTCTGCACTCCTCCCGTACCGTTGGACGACGACACCGCATGGGGTGCAATAGACGCTCTCATTGACGCTCAGGGTCCTGTGCCACAGGTGTTCAGGACGTTGCATGACCGATTAACTGGGCGTTACCCCTGCATCTGCTCATTGACAGACGAAACTGTCGATGAAGAAGGCGTCTGGAGCGATGGTCCGCTGTGGAACAATTTTGGGCATCGCACCGCTGTCTTGGGGGTAGTGTTTTCTCGGGTGGAAGAGGTCCTTCCGTTCCTCGTGAATACGGCAAATGAACTGGGGCTCACAGTATTCGATTGGGCTGGTCCGAGCATCTACCGTCCCAAATAAAGCGTAATGAGTGTAATCGCGATTTTGCAACAACGGTCAAGGCGAGTGGTTCTTATTGGTACCTAACCGCAGATTCCTCAATCGCCGCCGTGCCCAGACCAGCTTCTTCATCCATAAACGCAAGTGCCTCTTGTAGGCGACAATCGGGCGGAAGCGACACCGCTATCAGCGGCGTACCTTCCATTGCCTCGGTGTTGCAGCCGAATTTTTGTAGTTGCGAGGTAATGCGTTCTTGGGCTTCTTTTCGCTTTACAAATACTCGAATGGTAGAGTTGGCGGAAGGTTTGAGAACAGACCTAAAAGCAAGCAGGCCCTCGGAGACATCCGCTGTCACTTCATCGCCCATGCTGATTTCCCGCGCGTAGAACGGGATATTATCGACGATGTACGAACCCTGCGTCGTAGGGATGCACCAAAGAAATTCGGACGACACGGGCGGATAGCCAGAGTCGTCTACCTCTAAATCGACATACACCTTTACGGGTTCGTCTCTCATCACGGCCAACCTGAAAAGATTCCGCAGCATACCATTGGATGACTGTTGTAAGCAGATGGGATGAGAAGGCCGGTCTCCGGACGGGATGCTGTACGCTCCCAAGTTATCGACGTGCTCGAAGCACAGATAAAAAGGAGACCGGCAATGAAGAAGGTTAGCATCAGAGCGGCAGCGCAGAGCAGGAATATTTCGCAGCAGAAACTGACCATTGGATTGGATCTCGGTGATCGCAACAGCTGGTACTGCGTGGTGGATGAAGCCGGACAGATCCAACAGGAGCAGAAAGTCCGCACGAATGCGAAAGCCTTGCAGGAAGTCTTCGGTGCTATGCCGCGCAGTCGGTTCGCACTGGAAATCGGGACGCATTCCCCCTGGATCAGTCGCGTGCTCAGCGGGTGGGGGCATGAAGTGATCGTGGCGAATGCGCGCAAGGTGCGGCTGATCGGGGAGAGCCGCAAGAAAGACGATCGGATGGATGCGCAGACGCTGGCGCGGCTGGCCCGGATCGATCCGGAGTTGTTGTATCCGGTGAAGCACCGCAGCGCGCAGGCGCAAGCCGATCTCATGATGATTCGAGCGCGGGCTGGACTGGTGCGGGCACGAACGGGACTGGTCAACGCGGCACGCGGGCTGGCGAAGTCTTACGGGGAGCGATTGCGCGGCTGCAACGTGCGCAATATGAATCCGGAGAAAGCGGAAGGCTTAAGTCCGGAACTGCAAGCCGCACTGGAACCGCTGTTGAACGCAATCGAGTCGCTGAGCGAGCGCATTGTGGAATACAACGAGCGCATCGAGCAGTTGGCGCAGCAGAGTTATCCGAAGGTGGCGCTGCTGAAGCAGATCAAGGGCGTGGGCACGCTGATCGCGCTGACTTATATGCTGACGCTGGAAGATCCGCATCGTTTTCAAAAGAGCCGGGACGTGGGCTGCTATCTGGGATTGCAGCCGGGACGCAGAAACTCGGGACAGAGCGAGCCGCAGATGCACATCAGCAAAGAAGGCGATCCCTATCTGCGCACGCTGCTGGTGCAGGGAGCCCAACACATTCTGGGACCATTCGGCATCGACTGTGATCTGCGACGCTGGGGACTGAAACTGGCCGAGCGGGGTGGGAAGAACGGGAAGAAACGAGCGATCGTGGCGACGGCAAGAAAGCTGGCGGGGCTGCTGCATCACCTATGGGTGAGCGGAGAAGCGTACGAACCATTGCACAACAGCCGCAGAGCGACAGTGGCGTCAGCCGCGTAGAACAATAAAGACAAAACAAAAGTCAAAACCGTTCCAAGAAGAGAAAAGACAAAAGCCCAAAGCCGAGTTCCGGTGACTGCGTTAATGGCCTGGCCCAGGTTCGACTCTGCAAGAGCAGAACCACAGGGCGCCAAACAGATGGCAGCACCGGCTGAAACGAGAACGCCCAACATGCACCGAGCGAAACGAATCGCTCCTCGAGAGTGCGGATGGAAGCATGGCGACAGTGGCCCCTCGGCGGGAGAAACAAACTTTGTTCAAGGAAAAAACGAAACAACCCACTTGACTCCGACCGGCCTTCTCATGGAAGGCCATTACGCTCATTGAGGGGTTTTGAGCGTAATGGGGATTTTGCAACAACTGACAGCCGAGCCTTTGCAACCTCAGCGGAACAATGAGGTGGTCACAAACTCCCAGAATCCCCTGTTAACAAACCCGTAGTAATCCATACTCAACGCCAATAGGTATGCGAACGCCGAAAACAAACCAGATAGAGCTATACGTGAGCCCGCCCTGCTGTGAGCCTTTATCCCGACCCAGACCATGATCACCGAGGCCGCGAAGATCAGAAAGAGGAACACCAGAGGTAAGAGTGCCTCATCTCGCGCTTTGGGAAGTACGAGGACAAGAGCGGATTGAACAGGCAGAGCCAATATGGGAACCAGCACTCCGTCTGAGTTCTTGCGGTCGAATCGGGCGTAATAATATCCAGCGAGAATTCCGCAAAGGACTCCAACAATCGCCGACAAGACACACGAGAGCAAGACCAGTAATTCCCAATCCATGACTCAATTCTCCCTTAATCGGGTCGCAAGACGTAGATTACCGTCGTGAAC
>JADGNQ010000183.1 GCA_017883385.1 Candidatus Sulfotelmatobacter sp. | reverse complement strand
CGAAGAACCCTTTGTTTGGCCGCCGCTCCAGGATGGCCCTCTGGAAGGAAACGTGACAACAACAATTATTGTTGATCGCGGAGGGAAGATCAGAGAGGTTGAATCGATCGTCTCGGAGAACATGGGCATCAGCGAAGCCGGCCGACAGCGAATTTTGGCTATGCGGTTCAAACCATTTCTGCAGAACGGCCTGCCGGTTCAGGCCATGTCTCAGATCACCGTGCCATTTAAGACGATGCGTCCGGCGGGCATGGAGCCCTTCGACAGCGCTCGCGCGTATTTCGAAAGGGGCAGACATGTTGGCTTTCTCGCGGCTGGATCTGGCAAGCACTATGCACTCCGCGCCGAATTCGAGGCAAGAGGCAGTCAGGGAACAGTGGACAAAGGGCTTTACGAAGACACTTGGCTCAGCAATACCCAGTGGCGGAGAGAAGCATCTTTTGGCAAGAGCCGCTACGTGCGGTCCAGGAACGGAGAGAAGCGCTACGAGTTAGCGGAGGGTCCTGACGCAGGAGTGCTGAGGTTCATCCTAAAGACTCTGGAGCCGATTCCCGCCACGGACACCTTCGTGGAGTCAGACTGGAGAATCAAACGAGACATGGTTAACGGCGTCCGGGCAGTCCGGGTACTCGCTGGCTATGAGAGCCCGGATGGCAACCTCGATCCCGAGCAGGCACGGAGTTATTGGTTCGACGATTCCGGTTTACTGCTGAAGACTTTCCTCACTGGAGTCGAAACGGAGTGGTCGGACTTTGAAGACTTCGACGGGTCCAAAGTCGCTCGCCAAATTGATGTGAGAAAAGAAGGAAGACTCGCGATGCGAATCCACGTCATTGAAGTCGCCCCGGCCGACCTAATGCCGGCTAGCAATTTCGAACTAAAAGGACATGAATGGCAACGCGCCTTTACGGCGAAGGAGAGATAAGGACATAGCTCTCCGAAATCGCGGGAGGTCGGCGTTCCCCCCTTGCCATTCCGCCTAACCTTCGGCATAATAAGAGTTTGCCTCGATCTCACCGGACTCTTCCGGAACTAAGGATATAAGACCCGTGTTAATGATTCGTCTGGCGCGCAGAGGTGCGCGCAAACAACCGCACTATCGCATTGTGGTGATTGAGAAGGCTCGCGCGCGCAACGGCCGTCCGGTGGAAGTGGTCGGGACGTACAATCCCCGCACCAATCCTGCCAGCGTCGAACTGAAGCGTGACCGCGTTGACTACTGGGTGTCGAAGGGCGCTCAAATGTCGGACCGGGTGCACAAGCTGTTCTCGAAAGCTCCGGCTCCGGTCACCGCTGGTTCCGCCGCCTAGGTTTTGAGGTCACCGGTTCCCACCCTTTCGCAAAAACCGCGAAAAGATGGGGCACCCTCATTTGCGCCGCACGGTGAGAAATTGAAACGTTTATGACTGAGTCCTCTGGAGATGTGCGCGTTCTCGTTGAGCTGATCGCGAAATCGCTGGTCGACACTCCCGACGAAGTCTTCGTCGAGAAGTTCGATGACGATGTTATCGAACTGGAAGTCGCCGAAAGCGACGTAGGCAAGGTCATCGGACGCCAGGGACGCACGGCTCGCGCTCTACGCGCGCTGCTGAGCGCCGCCGGCCACCGGGCGCAAAAACGTTACACGCTCGAAATCATTGAATAGCGCCAAGCCGCGAGTCTGCGAGCGGGATTGGATTCGTATCAGGGCGCGGCTTCAGCCGCGCCGCAGGAGCAGCAGCATACGAGCGGCTTTTAGCCGCTGAGGGCGACCGCCGGCGTTGAGTCCTGAAACAAGCGGCGAGTTCATAACCCTGGCCCGCGTCGTGAAAACGCAGGGCCGGCGCGGCGAGGTTGCCGCCGAGTTGCACAGCGACGTCCCGGGACGCTTCGCCGCAGGTATGAAGTTGTTCGCTCTGGGCAAGTCGCAAGAGGCCCGGCGCGAACTGGAAATAGAAGATCTTTGGCCGCACAAGGGCCTGCTGGTTCTGAAGTTTAGCGGCGTAGATTCGATTTCCGACGCCGAGCTTCTGGTCGGGTCTGAACTACAGGTGCCGAGCGCAGAGCGTGCAGTACTTGAGCAAGGCTGGACTTATATCAGCGACTTGGTTGGTTGCCTGGTCTCCGATCGGGGCCGCGAAATCGGCCGCATCGAAGATGTGCAGTTCGGAGCCGGCGAAGCGCCGCTGTTGATCGTGGCCAGCGCGGCAGGCAAGAAGTTCGATGTGCCATTCGCGGAAGCGTATCTGGAAGGTGTAGATATGGCGCAGCATCAGGTGCGCATGAACCTTCCCGAAGGCATCCTGGAAATCAATGCCCCGGTCACAGCCGAAGAAAAGCAGGAACAGGAGTCAGAGAGAAAAAAGAAGAGGCACTAACTAAAGGTTTCCTCTGTGTACTCCGTGTCCTCTGTGGTTAAAGGTTTTGGGTCTGCGATGAAAGCCGATATTCTCACGATTTTCCCCGGCTTTTTCAGCGGACCGTTGGATCACGGCATTACCCGCCGGGCCTGCGAGATGGGTCTGGCGAAAATCGAAGTCCACGATTTGCGGCAGTTCACGCACGACAAGCACCGCACCGTGGATGACCGCCCTTTCGGCGGCGGCGAAGGCATGGTGCTGAAGCCGGAACCGCTCTTTGAATGTTTGGAATCGTTGCAATTGGCGTCGCGGGATGACCGGATCGCCGGACGCGCGAAGCAGTCGGTGATTCTACTTTCGGCGCAAGGCCAGCGTTTCACGCAGAAGGTGGCGCAAGAGTTGGCCGCGCTGGACCGCATCGTGCTGATTTGCGGCCGCTACGAAGGCGTGGATGAACGCGTCGCAGACTTTCTCGCCGACCGCGAGCTTTCGATCGGCGATTATGTTCTGAGCGGCGGTGAGTTGGCTGCGGCGGTGATCGTCGAAGCGGTCACGCGGTTGCTGCCCGGTGCCGTGGGCAACGAAGCGTCCACGCGGCAGGAATCGTTCACCGCGCATGTGGAGACGGAAGTCGTAGGAGCGGATTCGACCTGCGGCTCCGGCGGATTGCTGGATTATCCGCACTACACGCGCCCCGCGGACTTTCGCGGGATGGCGGTACCGGAGGTTCTGCTCAACGGCAATCACGAGGAGATCCGCCGCTGGCGCCGGCAGCGTGCTCTGGAAAAAACGCTGCGCAACCGTCCGGATTTGCTGGAGGGCACGGAACTCGGCGACGACGACGCGAAGATTTTGGCCGGCATTAAGGCCCGTCGCGAGTAGCGCAGTACCAAGATTCGTATCAGGGTATGCCTTCAGGCATACCGCAAGGGAACGATCACCAATCGCGCCTTTAGGCGCTGCGAAAGACGAAGGATCACTATCATGTCAAACCTAATCATCGAAAAGCTGCTGGCCAAAACTCAACGCACCGACATCCCCGCCTTCCGCCCCGGCGACACCGTGCGTGTCCACGTGAAGATCAAGGAAGGCGACAAGGAACGCGTGCAGGCCTTCGAAGGCGTGGTTATCAAGCGCGACAACGGACCACAGGCCAGCTTCACGGTGCGCAAGATCAGCTTTGGTCAGGGCGTGGAGCGCATTTTCCCCGTTCACTCCAAGGTGATCGACAAGGTCGAACTGCTGCGCTCGTCCAAGGTTCGCCGCGCCCGCCTGTTCTATCTCCGCGGACTCCGGGGCAAAGCCGCCCGCCTGCGCGACGTCGAAAAGCCGTAGCCTCCGGCCGCGTAACGCAGAACCAGTTCTGTGGCGTGGCGGCGCGTCCCGGAAGGGCAGCGCTGGTTCTGTCACACACTCGCTAATCCCTTGAGGCGTCTGAGCTCTTACCTTTGGCGCTCACCCTTGCACGGCCGCCGTCGTTTGTTCCGCCGGAGTTGAAATTCCTTCGGAGTGAGGAGAAAGACTATGGCCGCGGCGAGCGCTGCATTCACCTTTCCAATGGAGGACATTCTCGACCCAAGAACCCGGACCGATTGTAAATGAAGCGGCCGCGGAAAGGTCCTGGGTAGGACGCGCTAGTGCTTGATTCGTCTGGAAGATCAGGGCCTGAGAATCGCCGGATCAGTTCTGGAATCGTCGCGGAGCCTTGGTGCCCTCTGGCAGGCCGATCGCGCTAGTAGGGTTTTGCTGCAGGCACAGTACATCGTTAAGCTAACCGACAACCGCGACCATCGGTTCCCTTACTACTTCCACCTCAGCGAACTCTTCGACTTTCCTGGTTCGGAGTTTGCTCAGGACATAACTGAGCAACGGCCGGTCGCCGCGCCGGATTTCGTGAAACTCCACACCCATCTCAAGATTGCCGGCCAGATACTTCACCTGCGCCTTGAGCGCGACGCTCACGTCAAACATGTTCAGCATCAAGCGGAAGTCTTTGCCCGGCCGCAGGATTTCTGTCGCCGAAATCCGCGCGCCGCACTCCGAAATCTGCTGTACTTCACCCTCGACGCGCTGCACGCCGTCGATTACTTCCGCCTGGCCTTCGACGTAGAACCGCGGACGCCGCCGCCGGTTGGCATTGGTTTCCGGACGATCAAACCCGCGTGCGGGCGCGCCGCGCCGTCGTCCATCCAGAATGACCGGCTGGTATTGCTCCTCCATCTGTCGCAACTCGTCGTCCCATGGCGTCCTGCCCTCGACGCACTGCACCGTGAATTGCCCGCGCAAAGGCGAGGTCGGGTCTGCCGCCCAAATCACCTGGCAGACGGCCTTGTTGCGCCCGCGTTCCACCATTACCAGATCGCCGATGTTGACTTCGCGCGAGCTGACCAGACGCGCGCCGTGCGGGTGGATGTCATATGTGCAGGCCATCTCCGCCGGGCCGCGCCCCTGCTGCGCGACGGGGCTCCAACGCACAGGAATGGCCAGATGCACCATCTTGCCGGTCAGCAAGCCGTTTTCTGAGGACGTGTTGGATTTGCTTTCCAAAGACTGTCTCGCTCTATGAGGCGAAGTTACCAGTACATGTCCGACCGGGCAATGTACTTCCGTACTCCAGGTAATGGTTACTGGTCGGCATTACCCCGGTGGGGGCGGTGTGGCCCGCCGGTGCCGGCGCTGTTATGAAAATCAGATCTGTCATTCCGAGCGACGCGAGGAATCTCTATTCCGCGTGCGAATCTTTACTTGCACGATTTCATCCTCTGGACGAAGATGTTGAAACGACTCCCTTGTCTTCTGTGATCAAGGTTTCCGTGAGCAAGTCGCCCGCGCTCTCGGCGTCCGCGGCGAAGCTGCGACTGCTGAAGCGGCTGCGCTGCACGCTGCGGTACGAGAAGCGTGCGTGGGAATCGGGCGCGAGTTTGGTGGCTGGCGTCGACGAAGTTGGCCACGGATCGCTGTTCGGGTGCGTGGTCGCTGCGGCAGTGATCCTCGATCCGGCGTACCGCTTGCGCGGCCTGCGCGATTCGAAGTTACTCTTGCCCGAGCGCCGCGAGATCCTGGCCGAACGCATCCGCGAGCACGCCGTGGCATGGGCCATTGCGGCAGTGGACGCGGCTCGCATCGATCAGATCAACATCTACCAGGCCTCGCGGGTGGCCATGCGTGAAGCCGTGATGCGCCTCGCGCCTGTGCCCGACCACTTGCTGGTCGACGCGGTGCGTCTGGACTGCGAGCAGCCGCAGGTGCCTATTATTCACGGCGACGCGCTGTCCGCCTCGATCGCCGCGGCTTCCATCCTGGCCAAGGTCGAACGCGACCGCATGATGTGCGAGTGGGATGCGGTGTTCCCGGCGTATGGCCTCGCCTCGCACAAGGGATACAGCACGCCCAGGCACCTCGCCGCGCTGCGCGAGTTCGGGCCGACCGCGTTGCACCGGCAGTCGTTCGCGCCCGTTTGGCAGAATCCTGTGCCGCAGGAGGTCTTCGGGTTTATGAGTGAACGAGAGCCTGTGGACGAAGTAAGTGCCGAAGATCTGGCTGGTTAGGGGCGGCCCACGGGAGATTTCCACAGTGTCCTGCGGGAACATTTTTATGACGATTGTGTACGTACGCTAATATAAGTATAGTGGGTTACATGGCACAGAAGAAACGAGTTACCAAGAGCCGGAAGAGCGGGCAGCGCCGTGCAGCGGTTGGGGCACGGCGTAAGAGCAGACAGCGCAAAGGCTTGAGCCTGTCGGCATCGGTCGAATCGTCGAAGCGCAGTCAGATTTCGATGGGCGACGTGATGGAGTTCTACAAGCCCATCAAGAAACCGGTCACGTTGCGCCTGGACGCCGATGTGCTGGCCTGGTTCAAGAGAGATGGACGGCGGTACCAGACGCGGATCAACGCTGCGTTGCGCAAGGTGATGGAGCGGGAGATGAAAGAAGCTGGGGATTAAGCAGCGCGCTATGGCGCATATCGTTCTGCTCGGCGATTCGATTTTCGACAACGGCCGCTACACGGTGGGTGGGCCGGATGTGATCGCTCAAGTCCGTCAACTGCTGCCTGCAGGCTGGCACGCGTCACTGCTTGCCGTGGATGGCTCGACAACGGACGACGTACCCGCCCAGATACAGCGCGTGCCGCGCGATGCCTCTCACTTAGTGCTAAGCGTGGGAGGGAATGACGCGCTCATGAACTCCGATATCCTGCGCGCGTCCGCCTATTCCATGGCCCATGCTGTCGGTGAGCTAGCCGATGTCTCGGAGAAGTTTGAAAGTAAATACCGGCGTGCGGTGGAAGCATGCAAGCAACTAGGCCTGCCACTCGCAATCTGCACTATCTATAACGGCTGTTTTACCGACGCGGACTACCAGCGTCTGATTTCAACTGCTCTCATGGTCTTCAATGACGCGATCTTGAGGGTTGGCATCGAGTATGGCCTAACAATCATTGACCTGCGGTTGGTTTGCTCTTCGCCGAACGATTATGCGAATCCCATCGAGCCGTCGTCGATTGGTGGCGCCAAGATCGCTCGCTGCCTCGTTCGGTTGGTATCAGAGGAAAGAACGAGAGCGGCGGCTCAGGTCGTTATCGCCTAGATCGCTTGCCACGAGGCCCGCAGGGGCTGAAGCTCGCATTCTTCTTGGCATCAATCGGCACGGCTCGAAGCCGTGCCCTTCCCAATCCGTTTGCAAAGCCGATTCACCTGACGGGTGTCGACGGCTCCTTCAGGCTGGCGTTCAAATCATCCACGAGCTTGGTGTTGTTCTCCAGCGCACGCTCGAGAATCCACGCTTGCTTCTCCGCGGTCGGCCAGTCTTGCGCTTCGACGGCTTCGGTCAATCCGGGCAATTCCAAGTGGGCGTAGGTGAAGCGGGCGCCGTAGAGGATGTGCTTGAACCAGGGGCGACCGGGGATGCCGTCGGGGTTGAGCCAGTTGCGCTCGACTTGCATCATGCCGTGATTCAGGGTGAGGGCGAGTTTGGGATCGATGGGGCCTGAGGCGAGCTTGCGTTGCAGTGATTCGTTGAGGCGCTTGCCGGCGGCTTCGAATTCATCAATGGCTTTGAGCACGGGCTGAAGGTCGAGCGGCTGCCCCCATATGTTTTTCCCTTTTGTGAGTTCATCCACGAACTGACGAACGTTGCTGGCATAGCTCGCGAAATCGAAGGGGAGCAGATCGGCATTGGCTAGGCGCAGCGCGGTGACTCCCCACAGTTGCGACATCAGTGTGTGGTAGCGATAGCCGGGATCGCCGAAGTGGTTCATCCAGTAGAAATTGTCGTAGGCCGAGTGGTAGACGCCGTAGTCTCCGTCGAACTGCAGCCCGATGACCGGCATCCCGATGAAATTGAGGAAGACGGTGTGGTCGGAGCCGCTGCCGATGCGCGTGTCGGCTAAAGTTCCATCGCTGACGCCGGAATCATTCATTTGGCCGGATTGCTTGCCTTCTTCTCTTTCGCGCGCGGCGGTCGCCTTCCACGCTTCATAGAGACTCTTGCCTGACGGATCCTGCAAGGTACGGCTCGTCTCGACCAGCATCGGTGCGAGCGACGCGACGGCCTGTCCGTGGAAGTTCGGCCCGGAGGTGGCCTCGTCGACGTTGATATAGGCGACTGCTTTACTGCGCAGTTCGTCGGCGAATTGTTCTCCCCATTCGGTCGAACCCGTGAGGCCGACCTCTTCTCCGTCCCAACTGCAGACGACCAAGGTGCGGCGTGGGCGCAGGCCTTCTTTCGCCAAGTTGCCGAGCGCGCGGGTCAGTTCCATCATGGATGCGGTGCCGCTGGAGGGGTCGACGCCGCCGAAGACCCAAGCGTCGCGATGGTTGCCCATGACGACCCACTCGTCGGGAAGTTCGGAGCCGCGGATGCGGCCTTCGACGACGTAGTAAGGTTGAAGCCCGTTATTCATCTCGATTTTCAGATGGACCTTCTCCTGCTCACCGCCGAAGCGATACTCGAAGCCGAGTCCACCTTGCCAGTCGGCAGGGGCAGAGG
>JADGNQ010000048.1 GCA_017883385.1 Candidatus Sulfotelmatobacter sp. | reverse complement strand
GAGATCACTTCCGGGCGGAGCATGCTGGCAACATAAGAGGTTGTGGAGACACGACAGCCTGGAGCGATCTCCTCCGTCACGCAGCATCCGCCGACAATGTCGCGCCGCTCGAGGACAAGCGTCGACAATCCAGCGCCGGCCAGATAAGCGGCCGCGGTGAGTCCGTTGTGGCCGGCGCCGATCACAATGGCGTCGTAAACGGTCTTTGCCGTCTCCGCTGTGTCTTGACTTGGGGTCACGGACGCATCCTGAGAATTGCATAACACTATCGCAGATAGCAGCAAAAATGAAGTTGAAATCGATAGAATCCTGCTGTATGCTTTCGTGACTTACAGTCACTATTTATGCCAGGGATCGCCAGCAATCGCGTTGCGCCTCCGCTGTACCAACGGCAAGCCGCGGCGCGCCCGCGCTCGGAGGCGAAGCGTGCCCGCATTGTCGAAACCGCCACGCAACATTTCGCCGAGCACGGTTATCACGCGGCCCGAGTTGGTGACATCGCCGTCGCGCTCGGGATTGCCAAAGGTTCGATCTTTCAGCACTTCGGCAGCAAGGATGGCTTGTTCTTCGAGGTCTACAAGCGGGCGGTGCGCTCTTTCCCCAAATATCTGGACGCACCTTCGGAAGTCCGTGCGGCCGGCTTCTTCGAGGTGCTGCGCTACTGGCTGGTGCGAACTGATCATCTGTTGCGCGAAGACTGGATTCCCTATCGCATTTCGCTGTTGGGCAACTACGGTACCGATCTCGTCCTGAAGCGAGAAATCAACCGCTTTCTGGTGAGCGAGGATCCTTACGGTACGGTGAGCTTCGTCCGCTTCGGTCTGGAGCGCCGCGAACTGCGCAAGGATATGGACATCGAGATGATCGTTTCGATCCTTGACTGGATGATGGAACGATTTCAGGATGCGCTGCTCACCGCAGAACTCGATCCTGGATTGTTTCGTCGCCAGGGCGAGTTAGCAGAGAAGAAAGAAGCGAGGATCCAGCAATTCCTCGGCGTACTGCAGCGGGCGATCGGTGCTGCTACAAGTCTCGCGCCCGGCGCACGACCCCAGGCGCGAGGGGATCATCGCCGGTAGAATGCAGGAGCTTGTCGCCATGCGGTAGCATTGATTCCTAATATTGATTTCCAATTGTGACTTCTGATTTCGGTTCACCGATTCGAGAACATGAACATGCCAGCGTCCATCGAGCAGATTCTCTCCAGCTACAACGATCACGCCCCGCTATCGGAGGCTTCGACCATTCCTGCGCCGTGGTATGTCGACGCGCGCATCGCGGAACTGGAGCGCCTCAGCGTTTTCGGCAAGACGTGGCAACTCGTCGCCCGCACCGATCAACTGCAGAAGGCCGGAGAGTTCGTCGCCACGCGACTTGCCGGAGAACCCATCGTTGTTGTTCGCGGCAGCGACGGCGAACTGCGCGCTTTCTATAACGTGTGCCGTCACCACGCCGCGGCTGTCGTGACGCAGCCCTGTGGCCAGGCGGCGATGTTGCAGTGTCCGTATCACGGCTGGAGGTATGGTCTCGACGGATCGCTCAAAGGCATGCCTGAGTTCGACGGCGTGCAGAACTTCGACCGTGCTCAGAATGGCCTGGTTCCCATCCGCGTCGAAACCTGGGAGTGCTTCGTATTCGTGAACCTCGATCCCCAGGCCGGGTCGTTGCACGACTTTCTCGGCGGTCTGGTGAAGCGCGTTGCGCCCCTTGGCGTGAGCAAGCTGCATTACTTCGACCGCAGAACCTACGATATTCGTTGCAACTGGAAGGTCTACGTCGATAACTATCTCGACGGCGGATACCACGTGCCCCACCTGCACAAAGGACTGAGCTCTGTGCTCGATTACAAGCAATACACCATTGAAAATGCAGATCGATACTGCCTGCAGTCGAGCCCGATGGTTTCGTCCGACGAAGACGCCGCCACCGGAGCCACTCGCAAGGGCGATCGCGCCTGGTATTTCTGGCAGTATCCCAACCTGATGATCAACTGCTACGAGGGTTACATGGACACCAACTATGTCATCCCGATCGACGCCGACCACTGCACGGTGATCTTCGATTTCTACTTCAGCGACGTGAGCGCAGCGCAGCTTGAGTACAACACGCAGTCGGTCAATGTCGGGAATCGCGTGCAGGACGAGGATCTGGGCATTTGCGAAGACGTGCAGCGCGGCTTGAAGTCGCGCGCTTACGGCGCGGGACGCCTCTCTGTGCGCCGCGAAGCAGGGGAACAGTTGTTCCACCGCCTGCTCGCCGCCGACTTGAAGGGAACTCCATCGCCGGTCATGGCCGCTGCCGACTAACCTCGTGATCGCTCAACGAACGACTATCGTGAAACGCATTCTCTTCTTGTTTGCAGGGTGCTGTGTCTTCGTCGGAGTCGCGTCAGGTCAGGTCACCGCCATCCGCGCAGGGAAACTCGTCGATCCGGATTCAGGCGCGGTATTCTCCGACCAGATCATAGTCATCCGCGACTCCAGGATCGAGAAAGTCGGGAAGGGAATCGAGATCCCACCGAACGCCACGGTTGTTGATCTCAGCAAGATGACCGTTCTTCCCGGCCTCATCGATTGCCACACGCATCTCGCGGACGGAGCTCGCTCCGCCGATCCGCTCACCCAATTCAAGAAGACAGCCGCGCAAGTTGCCCTCGAGTCCGTGCCCAATGCCCGCTCCGTGCTGGAGTCAGGCTTTACTACGGTGCGTGACGTTGGAACTTATCGCGCGCTGGGCGACATCGCCCTGCGCGATGCCATCAACCGTGGCGATATCGCCGGCCCGCGCATGTTTGTCGCCGGTGCGTATGTGACCATCACGGGCGGAGCCGGTGCTCTGACTGGTCTGGCTCCCGACATCACTCTGCCCTGGGACCTGCACTACGGCGAGGCTGACAGTCCGTGGGAAGTGCGAAGAGTAATTCGTCGGCTCGCCCACGATGGCGTCGATCACATCAAAATACTCTCAAGCGGAGCCGTGCTGACTCACGGCAGCAACCCGAAGTCGCAGGAATTCACGCCGGAAGAACTGCAGGCTGCCGTCGACGAGGCAAGCCACTTCGGGCTGCGCGTCGAGGCGCACGCGCATTCTCCCGAAGGCATCAAGAACGCGATTCGCGCCGGTGTGGCGTCTGTCGAACACGCCACTCTGATCGACGACGAAGGCCTCGCCCTGGCGAAACAGCGCGGAACGTATCTCGACATGGATATCTACGACGAGGAGTGCATTCAGGAAGAAGGCAAGACCGGCAGCATGCCGAAGGATTTTCTTGAGCACGATGCCCAACTGGGGCAGGTTCAGCGTGACAATTTCCGGAAAGCTGTAGCGGCAGGCGTGAAAATGTCCTTCGGTACCGATGCGGGCGTATGCCCCTATGGCACCAGTGGAAGGCAATTCGCTTTCATGGTGAACTATGGAATGACGCCCATGCAGGCGATCCAAGCCGCGACTAACAACGCCGCCGACCTGCTCGGCCACGCGAGTGAACTCGGTTCGGTCAAGCCCGGCAAGTATGCCGACATTATCGCCGTCGTCGGCGACCCGCTGACAGACATCCACCTCCTGGAGAACGTCAAGTTCGTAATGAAAGACGGCAAAATCTACCAGCAGTAATTCGTAGAGACGTTGCTTGCAACGTCTTCTTTCCACGGGCCGATTAGATATAGCAAGGTGTGTCTCTACGACTACTGATGATCCCGGGGAATCGTCTCCTGCCAAGTCTTGTACTTGATCATCTCCCCATCCTTCAGCAACTCGCGCGTGTACTTGTAGTAAAAGTTCTTCTGATCGGTGGTCACCAGCAGGTGTCCGCGCCACACCAGCGTGCGGCTCTTCAACGCGAAGATGCTCTCCGCCTCGCCGCGCACAGAGCACGTTTCCGGATGCGCATCGTCGCCCTCGTAGGTCAGGTTCTCAAAATCATTCTCCGTGCCCCACGGATATTCGTATCCATCCTTGCCCTTCCAGTGCACCGTAGTCTTCTGCCGTGCTTCATCGCGCTCCACGGTCCACTCACCGGGCCAGGGGAAGCCCTCATTCTTAATGTCGGTGCGTTCCTCGGAAGGTTGGGGCGGAGAAAATTCTGGCGCAGCAGCGCCATGCACCGGCACGACAGGCAGCACGAGCCGCGATCCGCTACTGCCACCCAGTTCGAGCGACGTGGTCATTGCGTACGGCGTCGGCAGCATCATCGGCCACAGCGCATTTGAGATGGCCACGCGGATGCGATGGCCTTTCGGAAACACCCACGAAGTCAGATGCATCTCGATATCGAGTGGATAGACTTTGCCCGGATCGATATCGCGCGGGTCGCTCGTCGAATCCCGTTGTGCACCGTTGATCCCCGCGCCGGTGATCTGCGTAACGGTGCCGTCCGGAGCCACATCCGACAGCCGCGCAAACCAATTGGCGAGTGGCGCCGTGGCCGAAGCCTGCAACAATGCATGCGGACGCCCGAGTATGGCCATCTCGTATTCGAGCGGCGCCGAATCATAAACGAGGCTGAACGCGTCCACCGGCCGCGGATCGCTCAGCAACTCTCCCCACCAGAACCCAGCCTCCACGCCAATCGTAGGAATGTACTTCAGTTGATGCGTGGCCTGCGGCGCGGCTGAATTCGCTAGCACGTGATTCGGCTGCAAGAAAAGAGTTGTGTTCTTTGCGTTCTTCGGCGGCCACACATCTTCGCGCCGCCACTCTCCCGGTACATTCTGCAGGTTCGGATCCGGCGGATGCCAGTGCTGCATGTAAATCACGAGCCGCGGATCATTTTTGACTCCAGTGTCGCGACCCTTCAGCCAGTAGTCGAACCAGCGTACCGCCTGGTCGCGCCATTCCACTTGAGGTCCGGGCACGGCGTCGTTCGGGAAAGTATGGTTCCAAGGCCCGACAATCGCCTTGATCGGCGCCTTCGACTGCATGAGCATGTCGGGCACGTTGTCGCGGTAGCCATCGAGCATGCCACCGATCAAGAAACTTGGAGTCGTGATCTCGCTCAGCGGTCGCACGCGGTCACGCCAGAACGGACCATCGTGCTGATGCTTCAGGTACAGCAGCGACCACGGCGGCGAGTCGAAGCGCGGCCCCAGCACTCGCTCGTCGAGAGAATAGTCCGGCGCGCCCACCCAGCCTTCGGCCATGTCCATGTTGAGTTCAAATTCGTCAATGTGCGCGATGCCGTCGATGTAATGAACATCGTCGTGGAACAACTCCGCCGTGGCGCAGACCGCAACAATCGCCTTCAATCCCGGAGCATGCCGCATCGCCATCTGCAGCGATGTGAATCCGCCCCACGAAATCCCGAACATGCCCACGTTTCCGTTCGACCAGGACTGGTGCGCGAGCCACACGATGACCTGCTCGCCATCGACCTGCTCCTGCTCGGAATATTCGCGTTCCGGCGGAACACCCTCGCTCGCACCAAACCCGCGAATATCAACCCGCACGCTCACATACCCTCGCCGTGCGAAATACGTATGCTTGGGATAGTCGCCCGCGGCGGTGCCGTCATCTTTGCGATATGGCAGGTATTCGAGCAGGGCAGGGAACTTCTCTTCCGCCTTCGCGCCGTCAGGCCTGTAGAGAGTCGCGGCCAGGCGCACGCCATCCTTCATCGGAATCCAAGCCTGCTCCATGCGTACTTCGTAAGCTGGCGGAGACGGCGGTTCCGTAGCGAAAAGGTGAAGCGGAAAAATGCTGAAAACGAGACAGGTGATCCAGGATGTTCTGGCCAAGGCAGTCTCCGATGTGTGTCGGAGCAGTGACCCAGGGTCAATCCTGCGGCCCTTGCTCTCGACGCATGGCGCGCAGGTCGATTCCCAGTTGCTCCGCTTTCTTATACAGGTGACTGCGCTCCAGGCCAAGCGCTTTTGCGGCTACGCTCATGTTGTGATGGCTGCGCTTCAACTCGGCGAGAATGACTTCACGCTCGTACGATTGCACACGCTCAGCGAGTGGGCCGGACGAGAGAGACGTGGGCCCGATGGCCACGCCTGAGGAACTCTTCGGCAGCGCCATCTGTACCGTCGCCAGATCAACCTGACCCTCGGTCGCAAGCAGCATCAGCCGCTCGACCATGTTGCGCAATTCGCGAACGTTTCCCGGCCAGGGATGCGATTGCAGGGCTTCCATCGCCTCAGGTGTGAACGGAACTGGCTTCCACCCATTCTGTGCGCAGACTTGCGCTGCGAAATGTTCGACGAGCGCCGGGATATCGTCGCGTCGCTCGCGCAACGGCGGCAGCACCAGCGGGAAAACATAGATGCGATGAAACAGATCCTGGCGGAATCTCTCCTCGCGCACCCGCGCTTCCAGATCGCGGTGCGTCGCGACCACCACGCGCACGTTCACCGCAACTGGCTTTTCGCCTCCGATCCGCTCCACTTCGCCCTCTTCGAGCACGCGCAGCAGCTTGGCCTGCATGTTCAGAGGCATGTCGCCGATTTCGTCGAGAAAAATCGTCCCTTGATCCGCCTGCTCGAACTTTCCAATGTGCCGTCCGGACGCGCCGGTGAACGAACCCTTCTCATGTCCAAAAAGCTCCGACTCAATCAACTCCGCTGGCACCGCTGCACAATTTAGCGTCACGAAAGGCCCCGCTGCACGCGGGCTTCGGTCGTGGATCGTTCTTGCGACCAGCTCCTTTCCCGTGCCAGTCTCGCCGAGGATGCACACGCGCGACTCGCTTGCGGCCACGCGCTCCAGTTGCGCCATCACGCGCCGCATTGCGTCGCCCTTCCACACGATTTCGTGTTTGCCCAAGCGCTGGCGGAGTTGCCGGTTTTCGCTCTCCAACCGCTGCAGCTTGAGCGCATTGTCGACCGTGAGCAGCAGTTTGTCGGTGGAGATCGGTTTTTCCAGAAAGTCGAGCGCGCCCAGCCGCGTCGCCCGCACCGCCATTTCGATGTGCGCCTGTCCCGACATCATGACCACCGGAGCGGTCACGCCCTGTCGTTTCAGTTCTTCGAGCAAGGTCAAACCATCTTTGCCGGGCATCACCACGTCAGACAGAATCAGATCGAAGCTCTGCGCCTTGGCCAGTTCCAGAGCCTTCGCGGCGTTGTCGCACACCGTAGCTTCGTGCCCCGCCAGCCGGAACGCGCGCGACATCGACGCCAGCGTATTGGCCTCGTCATCGACGATCAAGAGATGCGCTTTGATTGGCAACCGTCCTCCTCGTCGTCATGCCTTCGTGTAAGTTCGTGCCGTGCGTGGTTAGCTCTTCGTCCCCTGCAGTGTATCGGGATTACTCGGCAGTTCGATCATGAATGTCGTTCCCCGTCCGGGTTCGCTTTGCACGCTGATTCTGCCACCGTGATCGCTCACCACCGATTGCACGATCGCCAGGCCAAGTCCTGTCCCATGCTGCTTGCTGGTGTAATAGGGAGTGAAGATGCGCTCGCACTCCTCGCGCGTCAGGCCCGAGCCGGTGTCGGCGATTTCAATGATCACCTTCCCATCGTAGGGCTTTGTGCGCAGAGTGAGCGTGCCACCTTTGGGCATGGCATCCATTGCATTGAGCACCAGATTCGATAGCGCCCGGTGCAGCAGCTCAGGGTCCGCGGCAATTGGCCCAAGCCTCTCATCGAATTCGAACTTGCAGTCGATCGGCTCGCGCCCCGGCGCTTGCAGTTGCGCCTGAAAAAGTTGAGCAACCCCCCGCACGAGTTCATTCACCGAGACCTGTTGCAACTGCGGATGCGGCATCTTCGAGAACTCACTGAAGCGCCCGATAATCGCCTTCAGGTTCGAAATCTCGGCCAGCAGGGTCCGTGAACTCTCGCGAAACACTTCGTCGAACTGCTCCGGACTCTGCATCCGGGCCCGCACCAGATTCTCCACCGTGAGCTGAAGAGGGAACAATGGATTCTTCAGCTCATGTGCCAAGCGCCGCGCCAATTCACGCCACGCGGCAACCCGCTCAGTCTGCACCAGACGTTCTTTCTGCGTCAGCAACTCGGTCGTCATGCGATTGAACGAATCCGCCAGTTGCGAAAGCTCGTCGGTACCCGGCACTTCGACCCGCGTGTCCCAGTTCCCGGCAGCGACACTTCGCGCTGCCCGAGCCAGTTGCCCCACCGGACGCGTCACTCTAGCGGCGACCCAACTACTGAGCAGGATCGCGAGAACAATCCCGCCACCGCCCACCAGTAATGCTGACGCGCGGATGTGCCGCTTCAGTTCCACATAAGACCGCCGCGAGTTTCCGATTAGCAGGATCCCCAGCAGCGGACGCTCCTTGCCCACTCCTCGCAAAGGAATCGCGTGAAACACTTCGTCATCCGCCTGGTCCGACGACCAGTGCACAATCCCCGTCATTTCCTGGTTGTACTGTCGCACCGCCTCAATCAGCGGGGCGAATTTCTCCGCCGGCTTCACGCCCTCCGAGATGTTTTCACCGCTCGAAGGGTCGAGCAACAAATCAGGTGAAAAATGATCTCCTCGATTCTGATAAAGCAGCGCCCGCATGTCCACAGGCAAGTCCAGCGCCGAGAGGAAACTTTTGTCTAGTCGCCGGCCGCCGATGACGTAAATCGGATGATCTCCTACGCGAGTCGCTCGTACGGCAAACAGTCCGAGGGCAGTCGAGTCCTGCAATTCCTCCTGCTTCAGAAATGCGCCTTGCTCGCTTGACGCAGAAAGATTTTCGAATGCGGCTTCGGGATACCCAAATTTTGCCGGCCACTGCGCCGAGGAAATAATGGTCCCGTGTCCATCCACAAGCTCCAGAAAATCGAACTGGCGGCTCTCAGCCATCGACTTGGCCAGTTCAAAGTATCCAGCGGAGTCCGCCGGCGTGCTCGACGCCGCCCCGTTGAGCGTGGTGGCCATCCTGGTGACAGGCTCCGACGCTGCGATGGTGTCCACCCGCCGCGCAACTTCCTCGCCCTGGTGCTTAAACTCCTGCTGAAACTGCGTGATGAGCGCCGCCGTCCTCTGACCTTCGGTTTTTTCGAACGCACTTCGCGTCACCGCCAGCACAAGTCCCGTGACCGCCGCCACCGACAGGAAAACCGTGAGCGCAAAGACGGTCAGGAGTTTGCGGCGAAAGGTCATGGTTTCCCGCTTCCAATCCACGCATCCGCCAGGCTCCAGCTTCCATCCCGACGCAGCGTCCAGTTCTTCAGTGTGGTGGCGACAGCGTATGACACCGGTAGATGAAAGAGGGGAATGATCCTCTGCGTCGCCAATGCCGCTTGTTCGGCCGCGTAAAGATCCTCCACAGAACCTCCCGTGCTTTTCACAGGCGGCATTCCAGTCAGCGCAGCCGCATTGGCTAGCGCGATCCAAGGATCGGGCGAGGCCAGGGAAATTCGCACCAACCGCAAATCCGCCGCATTGGCCGTAGTCGGTTGCAGCGACAATCCCGCATCCCGCGCGTTCAGCGCGATGCGCTCGGCTAACAATCGGGCCACCGGGTCGCTGCCGTCGTATCCCACACTCCAGGTTGGGATGGTGCGGACTTGTTCACGCGCATGCCGCGCCCGTGGCAAATCCGCGTCTGTCGGGAAAACGAACGCGTACCCACTCAGCCAGTTCGGAAGAATGCTGGCTGCTGGCTGACCCGCGCCCTGCAACAGCACGCTGCGGATCGATCCGCGCTCCACACTCAGGGCCAGCGATTCGCGGAGCATCCTGTCGTCGGCAGACTTCACGTCGCGAGTAAAGACCAGCGCCATCAACTCAATTGGAAGTGAGCTTGCCAGAAGGCGTCCTTCTGCCGAAATCCGGCGCGACTGTTCCGGCGCCACTTCCACCCAATCGGCCTTGCCCAGGTCCAACGCCATCATCTGATCGCGAAAGCTCCTGCCCATCTCGACTTCAACGCCGTCGAGAAACGGGCGCCCCCGCCAACATGCCTCCTCCGCAGCCAGGGTCAATCTCTTCGCGGGCTGCCAATCCACGATGTGAAAGGGTCCCGTTCCGCTCGGCTTGCTGTCGGAATTCCTCTTCGCAATCGCATTCCGTGGCAACGCAAGCTCGGCTAACAGTTCGGGATCAGCGCCGTCCCGCTCGATCACCACTGAATCCGCATCCACCAATACATTCCATGACGGATTCGCGGCTCGAAGGGATGCAGCCGCGACCTCGGCGGTGAGCGGCGTCCCGTCGTGAAACTTCACTCCGTGACGCAGGCGAAACTGCCAACGCTGGTTGCCCGTTGACGCCTGCCATGACGTGGCCAGAGCAGCTTGCACATGTTCGTTCTCGTCCGTGGTCACCAGCGTGTCGAACATGAGCATGGTCAAACTGCGCCGAGCGAAGGAATCCGGCTGTGTGCCATCCGCTGGATCGAGCGATGTCGGCGCGGCTCGCATGGCCACGTGCGCTGTGCCGCCATATTGCGTCCGCGTCTCCGCGTCCGCCGCCAGTGCTCCAGCCAGCAGGCTACTGACTACAAGCCAACGCCAGTCGAAAGGCCTCATAGTCTCCAGTCTGTCGGTCTCGCACCACCACAATTGCCGTGTCACCCCTGGCCTCGGTCCAGAATGCTGTGATCGCGCCCGAAAACTCAATGGCCGCACTCACCGGCACTGGATCGCGATCGGGAAACTCATAAGCCCGCACCGAATCTCCCGGCTCTCCCGCGCTTGTAGCCAACACCTGCCAGCCGGCGCCACATGCCGTTTTCACGCTGGCCAGATCGCTGCCCCACCCGAGCCGGGCGGGCTGGTCAGTGACTCCGTCGACCATGTGCACCTGCCCATCGGTCGCGGCGAAGAGCCACAGCGTGTATTTGTCTCGGGGCAGCAACGCGGCGGAATAGAACTTGGACACAGTCGTGAACCTGCCCACGCCAGGAGTCAATGCGCCAGTGAAGAAGTTGCGCGTGGAAGCAAAGAATGCGCTCAGTTGAGGAATAACTGTGGAAGCGCCATTCCCCAGTCCGGCACTCGGAAAGACGGACAACGTGCCGCCATTCAGTGTCCCCGATACCAGTGGCCACGGGTCATCGCTCTCGCGGCAATTCAATGTCAGCGGCGTTCCCGTGGTGCTGTGGCAAATCAGGCCTGGAAGATACACATCCAGCAGATGATCCCTCGCCGGCATCAGCCTTCCGCGCATATCTCGCGGCCACGGCCGGGCGTGGACGATTCCCGCCGTCTGCTCCTGCTGCCACTTTCCACCCTGCATGCGGTACAGCGAAACCTTTTCTGGATCGAGTACCGCAATACGGGCCGGGACCGTGTTCTCTTCCAGCACCACGACGTCGAGAATTGGATCGTCCTGCGCCCACAGTGGAGTCTTGCGCAGGCTCAGCGGTACAGAATCGTGCATCGCGGCCGATCCCTCCCCACGCGGTGCCGAGACCATCACCACGGCAACCTCGCCTGCACCCTGTCGGATCTGCGCCACCCAAACGTACGACGCTGGATTCTCGGACAGAGAAATTGCGACTGTGGCTGCGCCCTGATCCGCCTTTACGAAACGGATGCCAAGCCCTTCGAGTGCGCCGCGCAAGCCGTTCTGAATGACCTCGTTGTCGCGCCTGCCGAGGGAGGAGCGATTCTCCACCGAGAAAGCCACCGCGCCCGGTCCAGTAACCGCAACGATCTTTCGCGCCAGTTGCTGCTCGGGGGCATTCCAATCCACCGCGCGCGCAGCGATCGCCAGACCGAGCATCACAAAAGAGAGTTGCAGCGCAAAGCGAAGGCAGGGCGCAGAGCGTGAAACGCGAGTCACAGATTTCGGGATGACGTTCGAGATGCCCAAATTATAAACCGCTCCACGCATCCGGCAGGCCCTCTCACTCTGTACTGTTTGGACACCATACAGATTATGTAGAGACAGCCGCCTTCGGCTGTCCAGCACGATCCTGCCTGCGCGAGGGCAGCGAGCCGAAGTGGCGAAGCCCGGTGCCCATTGCTGATGCCCATCGGGAATCGTTCTACCGAAGCCCCGGAGGCCCGCCCCTAATTCTTCCCCCTTAAAAAGGGGCGGGCCGCCGTGCTGCGGATCAGTGCTTCTGCCCTGATTTCACCGCGACCGTCTGCCGGGCCAGTTTGCCTGGTGAGAAGAACAGACGGAAGACTTGGCCGAAGATCAGTTCCTCCGCCAGCAATGCCACCGCCAGCGAAAAGATCAGCCCTGCGACCACTGCCATGAATGTGATTGCCATTTGCATAATGTCCTCCTGGAGAACCCGAATTCAGATCGACCTCGTCTACTGTCCTGACGCCTGATCAGACGTCGCTGATGCCACTTGCTCGAAGTCACCAAAGGCCCGCGCGACTTCGTCATTGCGCTCGCCGCGAATCTGAACCACATCGCCGACTCGCAGCATCACGAACAAACGCTCCATATCGCGATTGCGCAGCCGGATGCAGCCGTGCGACGCCGCGTGTCCGATCGACCGCGGCGCATTCGTCCCATGAATCCCATAACCCTTCTGGCTGATTCCCAACCAGCGAGTTCCCACCGGATTGTCTTTCCCGCTGGGGACGACCGTACCTGGGTGATAGTAGGTAGGATTGGAGACGCGGCTCACGATTTGAAACTCACCGGTGGGGCTGGGGCTCGCCGCCGCGCCGACCGCGACCGGGAATGTCGCGATGACCTTCCCCTCTTCGAGTATTGCGAGCTTGCGGTCCGGAAGGCTGACCAACACGACCCGCCTGATGCGATCGTTCGCAGCGGGTTTCGCCGTCTGCGCGACTACAGACAACGTCAGGGCCAGAGTGAGCGCCACCAGCGGTAATCCCTTTGCCAGCTTCGTAGCCGCTCTGCCATTCGGTCGTTCCATGTCCGCCCTCCCTCGAATCTTGCCGTGCGCTAATACAGAGGGCAGGACAGAAGCCAAATCGTATCTATCTGAAAATAAGGCGGTTGATGCTCGTTGCGGATGCTGATTCAGTGTGCACGCAACCACGGTGTGTCCGTGTGCACACAGCTTGGGAAGGCTCGATTCTGAGGAATTGTCTGGAAGAAGCGAAAGTTGGGGGGGAGGGGGAGGTGCCGAAACTTCTGGAGCCTTCAAGCGCCCGGCTCCCGCCGTCTGGGGTAACGGCTTGTGGGGTTCTGTGGGTGGAGCCGGGCGATCTTTATGACTAGAAGGCCTAGTTCAATTGTGCCTATTTAAGCCCCGTTGCATCTGTATTTCTGTGATGGCAGTCACAGTTGCGCGTGATTGTCGTCATCCGAAAATAGCGGATGACAGCGGGGTCCGCCGCGCGGCCGCATCCAGCCATGCATCTCGACTCTCGGCGCACAACCGACTGTGATGCAAATCACCGCCGGATTTTCCGGTGCTTCTTACACTGGTCTTCGAGCGAGCAGGAAGTGCTCATTTCATTCTGGAGACCGATTCATCATGGCCTATGTAATTACTGACTCCTGCATCAAAGACTCCCTCTGCGTCGAGGTCTGCCCCACGGACTGCATTCACCCGAAGCAGGATGAGCCTGGCTTCGAAGCGGCGACTCAGATGTACGTTGACCCGGAGGGCTGCATTGACTGTGGCGCCTGCATTCCGGCCTGCACCTCGGATTCGATTCACGCCCTCGACGATGTACCCGAGGACAAGAAGGCTTTTGTCGAGACCAACGCGGCCTATTACAAACACTGATCTCGAAGCGTTCGATCTCGAAGCCTTGTTAGCGGAACAAACAACCTCCCTGCTCCGCGATTGCCGGGCATTGGTAGCACGGTCAACCAGCCGCGCCAACGCCCGGTAATTGTCTCTGCCCACGCTTACCCGCCTGTTGTTCGGTGTCACTGCAGAGGGAAGAGCGGGAGGCTTTCTAAACGTGCAACAGGAATTCCGGATCGTCCGGCAGGACGCAGTGAAACTTCATGGGCTTGAAGTTGGGATCAAACTTCCAGATGGTTCTCTCCGTGCGGCTGGCCACGTAAAAGTTGCCGGAGTTTCCGAACGTCATTCCGCAGGCATTCTTTACTTTCACACCGTTGATCGCTCTAAGTACGAAATTGCCTGGAGAACTTGGGAGTCTCGTCGTAAATACTTGATCCCCGCCGCTGACGTACAAGCTACCGTTGTGCACCATAAGATGAACAGGCGACCCCGCCTCCAGTTCGTTGCTCTGGCCCAAGTACTTGCCAGTGATGTCGTAGACTTTCACGGTGCGGGCAGGCTGATCAGCAACGTATAGTCTTCCATTCGCCCATACCACCCCGCGCACTGAGTGCTTCTTGGCTTCAACGTCCGAGTACGCAAGGCCAGCCGGACTCGCAACCGGCGTGGTGGCCGGCTTGGATAAATTGCCGCTGCTGGATGCCACGAAGGTTCCGGCGAGGAACTTCCCGGAAGTGGGAAGCGCAGCGGCGACCGGCGCGGGCCTTCCGATCCTGCCGTCATCGGAGACGATCAGGCGCGTGACCACGTTGGTATCCTGGCTGGACAGGTAGCAATAGCCGAGGCCATCGAAAGTGAAATCAAATGGATGCAGGATGCCACTGCTGGTCTGGTTCGACGCAAACCGGCTTACAAATCTATATTGTGTTCCCGACCCTTCGTAGCAAAGCACGCTGTTCTGGGTCTTGTTCGCATTTGCCACGTATAGGTATTTTCCGACAAGATAAACGGCTCGAAGCTCATCCAGGATCAGGCCCTCGCTCTCGCCGAGCACGGAAGACGTAATCCTGGTGCCGTCTTTGTCATAGGCATGGACATTGTTCTTATGTGGGTCTCTCTCGGGTTTGCCGCCATGGAGAGTGACGAACAGCATAGCGATCCTCCACGAATGACTTCAAAGTCGCAGGATTCTTGTGCCGATTCCGCAAGCAGCGCGGCCTATTGAAAAGTATTCACCAACCCATCACTATAGTGGCGTTCGCGGGTTGCAACGTTTCACCGATGCCAATCACCATAACATCGAGGATCGGCCTATCGTGCAGAACCGTCCAGGAAGATCTTGCCCAGTACCGCAAATCACAAAGGGGCGACACAAGTTCAACAGCTTGACAGTCCTCATGTGTGGGCATACTGTCCGCGACTACGGATACTAGAATACTCTCGGCACCGAAACTTTAAGGAGGAGCCCCGGTGAGCCCTATATCAGTCTTCGATTCAACGCCTGCTTCAAAGACCATTGTGTTTGTGTACAGCATCATAGTTCGGCAACTGCGACAGTGCGCATTTCCCTTGGCACTTCTACCAGTTTTGCTTCTCAGCGGCACGACGTGGTCTCAAACTGCGGACACCGGGCCTGCCGACCAAAAAGTGAAAAAGGTGTTCTATTCCGCCAAAGACCGCATGGACGCCATGCACGCAGCTTCGCTCTTTACCGCGAAGGCCGTGGCGGACGCCAACATTCTTGAGGGGCCAGCGCAGAACAAGAAGCAGTTTCAACTTCACTTCAACGACAAAGTGATTTGTGACTTCGCTGCGCCCGGCTCGCAAATGGGCGGCAAGACCCCAAAGTTCTCCTGCAAGATCACCCGCGTCGAAAGCGCCGACGGTGGGGTCCAGATCTTAACTCCTGAGATGGACGAAGAACCGGTCAAGGTCAAATTCGGAGCGGATGATAATGAAGTCTACGCTGAGGTTGCCTCCACTCGCTTGATGTGGGCGCTGGGCTACTACGCCGACGCATGGTTCCCGGTTCGTGTGGAGTGTCACAACTGTCCTGAGAACCCAGTCTCCGGTTCTGGGTCGGCGGAAACACGCATGTTCGACCCCGCTACCATCGTGCGCAAGTATCCCGGGCACAAAATGTACGAAGACGGGAACGAGGAGCAAGGCTGGAGCTGGAAGGAGCTGGATACCGCCAATGGCCGCCCTACTTATGAAAGAGACGGCCTGAAGCTCTTGGGCGCCTTCTTGCAGCACAGCGACAACAAGCCGCCGCAGCAGCGTCTGGCGTGCGACAAGGTAAACGTGGATCAGAAGACCCAGCCTTTCACCACGACCTGTGAAAAACCGGTCATGCTGGTCCAGGACGTCGGCGCGACGCTCGGGGACGGAGGCTGGTTCACCAGTAACAGCGCCGCAAAAATGAATCTCCAGGTCTGGGCCACCAAGAAGCTTTGGAACAAAGTCGGAACCGAGGGTACACCGAAGCAATGCCAGGCCGGGTTGCGCAAGAGCCTGACCGCACACGATGGCTTGAGTGATCCGCTGATCAGCGAGGAGGGGCGGCGTTTTGACGCCGGCCTGATGTGCCAACTCTCCGACCATCAAATCGAAGAGCTCTTCAAGGCCTCGCGCGCAGCTGCGATGCCCCAGTATCACAACCACGACGGCAGCTTCAAATCCGGCGTCGACGAGGCGTTGGTTATCCGCCAGTGGGTGGAAGCGTTCAAGCAGAAGCGCGAACAACTCGCGAGCGGACGTTGTCAGTGGAAGGAAAAGCCAGCCGACCTCACCGCGATTGACAATCCAATGGGCCTTGCGACTGTTCCCAACTTTTGCACGGCCAAGCCCTTCTGACAAGGGATCCGTGCCGGCCAGAAACGAAGGAGAATCTTATGTTGAGCAGATCTGTTTTCATTTTGTCGTTGCTCATGATTGGCGTCGCGAGCGGCGTTGCGCAGACCCATGGATGCGAGGTTCCCGCTGGCATGACCACGCAGCAGAAGTTGCCTTGTATCCGCGCTGCCAGCATACTGCTCGATCAGCCTACGCTGACTGCGACTGACCTGACTAATGGTCCGGACTTCGACGCTGCAGAGCCCGAGAAGAGCCGATTCGCTTACTTCACCGCCGACGACACGATCGGGTGCTACTTTCGTCCGCACTACGCTTTCGCTAAGGTCCCGGGCGACAGCATGAAGTTTCAATGCTGGCATATGACTGCCGACGGTGCGTTCTATAGCCGGAAAGGTGAACCCATTCGGGTTGATGACGTGAAGGTCGTAGTTGAGAAGGACAAGAGCGGGGAGAAATCGGCGTCACTCTATCCGCGCAACGACGAAAAGAACGAACACGAGATCAAGGCCGAGCACTTCAAGATCAAGTACCTTAAGCCGTCGTACCCCGACCATAACCCCCGCTTCAATGAAGTCTTCACCGCGGTCGCTACCACGCGAATTATGTGGATTCTGGGCTTTCCTGCCGACCACGTGTACCCCGCCGGAGCCGCCAACTGCATTGGCTGCGCCGACGATCCGTTCGGAAAGAAGCTGGCCGACAACAAAGCGTCCATCAAGGATTCGCCCTCCATCTTCAAGGTCGTGAACGCGGAACGCGATTTACCCTTGGACCAGATCAATCCCCAAGACGACGAGACCTGGTCGTGGACCGATGCGGCCAAGTTCTATTCCGACGGCGAATGGACGCACCAGCAAAAAGTGGAGTTCGACGCCTACCGGCTCGCCCTTGGACTCATCCATTACTACAACGCCCTTCCGCAGCAGAACCGGCTCGTTTGCGCCGAGTGGGAGCCAGAAGTGGCGGGACACTCCAAAATTTGTCGAAAGCCTATGATTTATGTACATGATCTCGGCTCGACCTTTGGAAAGAAGCGAAGCGGTTTCGATCTCTTTGGCACCAATCCACGAGGTATTTTCGACGCGTATGAGCCCCAGACTGTTTTCTTGAACTCGGGGAATTGTGAACTGCGAGCTACGCTGCTGGGCGACAAGCAAGTCTTGAAGGAGGCCCAAGACCTCATGATTCAGCGTCTAGCGCGTCTGGATCGTGAGACGGTGAAATCGATCTTCCGCGTGGCGCGCTTCAACATGATGGATCAAAAGCAGGTGCTGAGATTGCGTGCTGCAGGCTCGCAGAATGTTGACGAGGCGGCCCTTGACGAATGGACGAATGTGTTTCTCAAACGGATCGAGGAGATTCGCACTGCAAACAACTGCAAGGCCAACTAGAATCGCGAAGGCCAATTGTAATTTAGCAGAGCAGTTGGTGAAGCCGGAGTAGGGGCCAATTCCGACATTTTGCGATTGCTCTCCGGTCACTGCCACCGTTCCAATTCGCGATGGCGAGCTCGCTCACGTGCCCCAGGCTGCCAGCACTTAAGGCATCGCCCGCGAAGCCAAGGCCGTGGCGTCGTCTGCCTGCGATTGGGCGACGGGAAGATGTGGAAGAAAGACCGATACGGGTAGGCTGCTGCCTTTAGACGAAGAATTACGCCGCCCCGCCGTGCGCAGCGCTTGCCCCCGTAGCTACACTCGCCACCGGCCGCCGCAATGGCGCCAATGCGACTCCGCGATCGCGGTCATAGACCAGCGTCCATTCCGCGGCGCATTCGTCGCACAGCCAGTAGTGCTCCACGCACCGTTGCGTTTGCCGGGCGCGGACAAAAGGAGGCACGGCAGATTCTCCTGGCTTGGTCACCCGGTCGGTTTCGACCAGAAAGAGCTTCCCCTCTCTGAGCCTGAGGAACGGCTTGGCGCATTGCGGATTGGCGCACTGGCTGAGCATCGTTTTTCACTGCCTTCTGCTCTGCCATCGGCGAACTCGGCGAGCAACTTGATTCCGCATCATCAGCACGTCGCGTGCCAAGGTTTCTATGGTGCGGCGGTTCGGGTTAGGAACATCCCGGGCTGGTTCTGCCCCGCGTTTTCTTCCCCGTTTTGGCGACTAATCGGCAACAAGTGCCGATACATCGTCGCTGCCGATTGCCCACGACGCGCTTGGACAGCTACCATCATTACCATGCCCAAGGTCCTGCTCTGTCCACCAAATTATTTCGATGTCGTCGATCAGAAAAACCCGTACATGTCGCGAGAAGTCGCAGTGGACCGAGTGAAAGCACGCACTCAGTGGGAATCTCTTTGTAGTGTTTTGCAGCAGAACGGATGTGAAGTCGAAATCATCGATCCGGTTGAGGGACTCGAAGACATGGTGTTCGCCGCCAATCAGGTTTTCGTAGGCGAGAAGGATGGATACGGAAAGTTTGTCGTGCCCAGCCGCATGGTCTACGCATCACGCCACCGCGAAGTGCCTTTTTATCTGGACTGGTGCCGCAAGCGAGACTATCACGTCGTCGAGCTCGACTATGACGACGACTATCTTGAGGGCCACGGCGATCTGCTCTGGCATCCGGACGGTTCCCGCATTTACGCCGGCTATGGCTTCCGGAGCACGCGAGGCGGTGTGGAGAAGTTTGCCGCGGCGATGTCCAAAATGGGAATTCCGGTGGAACCATTACAGCTCGTCGATCCTTATTGTTACCACCTCGACACTTGCCTCTGCCCGCTGAACAATGAAGCCGCGCTGATCTTCCTGGGCGCGTATTCCACTGAGGCTCTGGCAACTCTTCACCGGCTCTGGAAGCGGGTTCACCTGCTTACCGCCGATGAGGCGCACCGCTTTATGGGAAACGGAATCGTAATCAACGGCAGTTACATCACGCCTCACCTGACAACTGAGTTGGAAGCGATCCTTCACCGGGAAGGCCTGCGGCCCGTCATCGTAGACACGTCAGAGTTCGAAAAAGCCGGCGGGAGTTGCTTCTGCATGAAGACCTTCTTGCCGTAGGTGTGCAGTAAGATGTCACGCTCCTTACTCCAAGACTCATGACTGCGCCGCCCACTTCCAACCCTCCGGATCAGCATCCGAACTGGGGACTCGTTCGCGCCGCTCGCTTCCCGCAGCTGCGCGCGCTCGCGTGGTCCGATGATCTGCTGTACGCTGCGCGTGGTTACCAGCTTGTGCGCTCCAGAATTCTGGATGCTTCCGCCGTGACCTGGCAGCCCGTGGCCACATTCCGCCCCGCTTGGCGGCGCCGGCTCTCCGTCACGAACGGCCTCACCGCGCGCTTGTTCCGCGACGGCTTCCATGCACTTGCGGTACTGCCTTCCGGCGGACTCGTAGCTGCGGTTCCGGGAGCGATTGTTATACTGCGTCCGGGTGAAACCGAGTTTCGCCGGACTCACACCATCACCCGAGGCACTCGCCCGCTGCACATCACCGCTGTCCCCGGCGGCGCAGTTTTTTGGGGAGAGTACTTCGACAACCCGTCGCGCGAGGAAGTCCTTGTTTACGCATCCGCCGACCAGGGCGCGACGTGGAACGTCGCCCATACATTCCCGAAGGGCAGCATTCGCCATGTTCACAACATCGTCCACGACCCGTGGGAAAACTGCCTGTGGATTCTGACCGGCGATTACGGAGACGAATGCCGCATCCTGCGCGCCGCATGTGATTTCAGCCGGGTCGAGACCGTGCTCCAGGGCAACCAGCAGGCGCGCTCAGTCGCGGTCGTTCCCACCGAAGATGGTCTCTACTTCTCCTCCGATACACCCCTGGAATCCAACTTTATCTACCGGCTCGACCGCCGGAGCGTGTTGTCGCAACTCGCTCCGATCAGCAGTTCCTCCATCTACGGATGCCGCGTCGGAGGACACGTCTTTTTCTCCACAATGGTGGAACCGAGCGAAGTGAACCGGGATCGTCAAGTTCGTATCTACGGCGGTAACATTTCCAAAGGATGGCGGCCCTTGCTCGAGTGGCGAAAGGATATCTGGCCCAAGGGCGTGTTCCAATACGGCAACGCCTTCTTGCCCGACGGTAACAACACGACGAAGTGTTTGGCTGTGAGCACCATCGCCGTCGAATCGGACGACATGACCACCTCGCTCTACAAAGTCGGCGCGTAAGCCAGTTCGTGAAAGAAGCATGTGGGGACAGCCGCCTTCGGCTGTCCGTCGAGCAAAGCTCGACAGTCGGTAGAACGTCTCGCGCGCGTTGTTCCGTGCGAGATCCCCTTATTGCCGTAACAGCTTGCCGTAATATGGATTGCGAAATCGTCCAAGTCCCTTGCCCAGTCTCCGCTACTACCGACGCATCTTCAGCGCCTACCTCCTCGGCGGCAAGAGCCATCTCACGTTCTGGCACGAAACTCCTGCTGCGAATCCGAATGCCATAGTCGGCGAACTGGGTGAGTACTATATGCTGTTCGCCGAGAAGGCGGATTATCAAGGCACCTACGACTCTGGGGGCGTGCCGCAACTCGACTATCACGGCCAGATCGGCCTGCAATACAACCCAATCGCCATCGCGCAATACGGCCTGGGCAACTACAACCTCTGGCGGCACAGCGCAGATCCGGCTCGTCGCAACAAGTTCTTTCTCACCGCCGACTGGCTCTGTTCGCACCTTGAGCAAAACGCACACGGGCTCGCAGTCTGGAATCACCATTTCGACTGGGAATACCGCAACACGCTCAAAGCCCCCTGGTACTCGGCCTTGGCGCAAGGGCAGGGAATCTCCGTGTTAGTGCGTGCCCACAAGGAATCGGGAGATGCACGCTATCTCGATGCCGCCCAGCGCGCTCTCGCCAGCTTCTACCGGCCAATGACCGAAGGCGGCGTAGCCTTCACCGATGACGCCGGCGATCTGTGGTTCGAGGAGTACATCGTCTCCCCGCCCACGCACATTTTGAACGGATTCATCTGGGCATCGTGGGGTATCTACGACTACTACCTCGCAACGAAAGATACTTCAGCAAAGGAACTCTTTGCCCGCGCGGTTCGCACCCTGGTGCACAATCTGGACCGGTACGATTTAGGATTCTGGTCGCTCTACGAGCAGTCCGGCACACGCCTTCCCATGGTGGCCAGTCCCTTCTATCACCAGTTGCACATTGTGCAGTTGCGGATTATGCATCGCCTGACCGGCGAAGTCGCCTTCAGCCGCGTCGCCGATCGCTGGGAGACTTACGCTCGCAGCCCCAGCAAACGCACCCGCGCCCTGTTCTACAAGAGCGCATTCAAACTCTGTTACTACTAGAACTCTTCTCAGGAATGCCAGCCTCGACAACATCTTCCGAGCCGGCAACGACTCGGTTGCGTCCCTCCCGCTTGGCCTGAAACATTCTTGCATCAGCCAGGGCAAACAAGTCCGCAGTATGCTGTCCGTCTCTCGGGAAGCTGGCCAGCCCGGCGCTGATCGTCACACAAACCTTTTCTCCGCGTGTGCCCAACGCAATCGGAGTGCTGGCCATCAACTCCCTCAACGACTCCAGTTTCCGCTCGGCCGCTCCCAAGTCCGTCTCAGGCAGTATCACAACGAATTCTTCTCCGCCATACCGTCCCGCCGTGTCACTTTCTCGGAAGGAGTCACGAAGCACCATGCCGATTCTCCGCAGAACAAGGTCCCCAGACGCGTGCCCATGCTTGTCGTTTAGCGACTTGAAGCGATCAGCATCAATCACCGCAATCGTCAACACGTTGCCATATCGGCGAGCGCGGCTGAGTTCGACCGCGAAGCGATCATCTATGTAGCCCCGGTTGAACAAACCCGTCAAAGGGTCGCTCGTCGCCAACTGCAGGAGTCGTTGGCTGCGAGCCACCAGCGACAGGCTCAGGGCAGAAGCAATCAACATGATGATGAAGCGCGAGATTTGCGCAGACCAACTGAACAGGCCGTAAGGATAGGGCGAGTAGATCGGGCTATTGAGATCCCAATGGGTCGCCGCGACATATACAATCGCGAGATATTCTACGAAGGCTAGCAAGCCAGCAGTGATACAAACCCGTTTGTCGTACCGAAGACCCGTCGCCCCGATCGCCAGAAAATAGCCCTCAAAAACAACCTTGCTGTTAACGGCGGTATGCGGCTCATTCATGAAAAGAAAGAGAGCTAGCCCGCTGCTCACGACCGTAACGTCAAGACCACTGCTGGCAAAGCTCAGCCATGACGGATTGTATTCCCGCGAGATTGAGAGATAGACGACGATGGAAAGTAGGAATGTCGCGCCCGTAAGGCTCAGGCCGACGATGCTTTCTGTCGGCTCCACTGGGAAGAAGGCAGTATTGATCGCCGGTATCAGCAGAAGAACGGCTGCTAGGCCCAATCGTATCTTTGCTACCACCAATTCACCGGCTACGCCTGCTTCGGCGAGAACCGGGTCCGGGCGCTCCCAGAGCGCCCCCAGGAAGTTTCTCGATCTACTGCTCATATGGAAGTCAAAAGCGTGGCCCTGGGTCGGAATCAACTCACCCGGGATTTTCAGTCTAGACGAAGTCATTGGCTCTCAGCCACACGCAGAGCCAAGAATAGCTGTGGATGCCAGCCCAGGCAACAGGAATTACAAGCGGGAGTGGCGCCCAAGGCTACAGTTCCTCTCTGACGTAGCCTTCCCCTGTGTGATGCGATACCTTCTAGATTCGCGTGAAAATCCTCTACGTCTCACAATATTTTCCGCCGGAGATGGGTGCGCCCGCCGCTCGTGCCGCCGAGCTCGCCCACCACTGGGCCGAGGCGGGCCATGACGTTTCTGTCCTGACGGGATTTCCCAATCACCCCACCGGCGTGGTGCCGCCGGAATGGCGCGCCCGCTTGCGCCGCCTCACCTACAACGAAAAGGTCGGAAGCGTGAATGTCTACCGCACTTGGCTCTGGCCCCTGCCCAATCGCAGGGCGCATGAGCGCATGCGCAACTACGCGTCGTTCTGCATCTCCGCCGCGCTGCGCGGCCTCACCATTCCTCGCCCGGACGTGATCATCGCAACCTCGCCGCAACTTCTGGTTGGACTCTCCGGTTGGTGGCTCGCTTTTGCCCGGCAGATCCCATTCGTCTTCGAAGTGCGCGACCTCTGGCCGGAATCGCTAACCGCCGTCGGCGCCGGCGGTGAAGATTCCTTGCTGTACCACGCGCTCGCAGCGGTGGCCAGGTTCTTGTACCAGCGAGCCGACCGCATCGTTGTTGTGAGCCCCGCGTTCAAGCAACATCTGACGCTGTACTGGCGCGTCCCCGCCGAAAAAATAGCCGTCGTCGAAAACGGGGTCGAGACCAGTCTCTTTGCTCCGCAACCGCACCCGGCCGACGAAGCTCTCCGCCAGCAACTCGGCGCCGAAGGCAAGTTCTTGGTCTGCTACGTCGGCACCATGGGCATGGCCCACGGGCTTGAGACCCTTCTGGACGCCGCAGCCCAACTGCAGCATCACAATCCAGACGTACTATTTCTCCTCGTCGGCGAAGGCGCGGAAAAAGAACGGATCAAGACTCTGGCTCAATCCCGCGGCCTCACCAACGTCCGCTTTCTCGACCAGCAGCCCCGCGAGCGAATTCCCGCGTTCATCTCCGCCTCTGATGCCTGCCTGGTTCTTTTGAAGAAGACCGATGTCTTCAAGACCGTGATTCCAACCAAAATGCTGGAGTTCATGTCGTGTGCCCGCCCGGTGATCCTTGGCGTCGAAGGTCAGGCGCGGCAGATTGTTGAAGAAGCGGGAGCCGGGCTCGTGATCGAGCCAGAGAATACCGAAGCACTGCTGCGGGCAATCAAACAGCTAGCGGGAAATCGCGATCTGGGCGCACAGCTGGGGCGCAATGGCAGGGAACACATTCTGCGGCATTTCTCGCGTGACCGAACCGCAGAGAAATACGTCCAGGTTCTTCAGGGTCTGGTGGGCGAGCCGGCAAGCAGATAATGCTCAGGAACGGTCCCGTTCGCCGGACGCGCCGACCGGCGAAACCCGGCTATGGATGCACCGTGTAAATCGAAACCGCGGTGGCCATCGCCATGGCCGCCTCGAACGTTCTGCCGGCCAACACCCGGCCTCCACTCACCGGAACGAAGAGAATATCGTCGGCCTGCAAGGTCACATCCGGAACCTTGGCTTCGAGCATCTTCTTAAGCTGAAGCGTCATCTCGGTCATACCCGTAGGTCCCTTGCGAATAATGCGTGCGCCACCCATTTTCGCGGTACGGTTCGTGCCGCCCGCCAGAGCCAGCGCCTGCAGCACAGTAAGCGTGCCGTTATCCACCAGCAGGCCGCTGGGCCGCCCCACATCCCCGACTACGTAGATGATGGGCGCCCTCGGCACCGTGATCGTGTCGCCAGGCAACACGTCGACGTTGCCGCTAACATCGTCGGCCAGATTACGAGGCAGTTCGATGCGGATCGGCTCCGGCTGGTTCCGCCGGATGATGGCTATCTTTCGCGAGGAGTTGGCGTTAAACCCGCCCGCTTCGGAGATCACCTGGTAGAGTTTGTGATCCGCCGGGTCAGGGTAGATGCCGGGCTTCCCCACTTCACCGAGAACCGTCACGCCTTGAGAGTTGGCTTCGTCTACGAAGATCGTCACATGCGGGTTGCGAACAAATCCACCGTCCTCCAACCGCTTTTCGATCACCGTCTGCGCTTCTTCCTGGGTCAGCCCTCCGACGTGGACATAGTCGATGAGCGGAAGGTAAACGTCACCGGAATTGCTCACGCGGGCCTTGGTGGTCAGCTCGGGAACGTTGTAAACGCTTAATTCGATGAGGTCCGAGGGGCCCAGCTTAACTACCGACCTTGACTGATCGGCGGCGTCTTGCGTCGCATCAGGAGCCTTGGCCTGCGGGGCGGAGGTTGTCCCGGACGCACTCACAGCTGCCTGCGAGATCGGTTGGGCAGCAGGCAGCTCTGCAGGCGGGCTGCTCTGGCTGGCCGGGCTTCCATTGGCTGGTTGCTGGGCTACAGCGCTGCTAACGATGGATGTTACGAGCACGAAGAGCAAAACAAGGCCGTGGCGGGTGAAACTCGAGGTGCCCGACTCCATTACAAGACCCCTGAAGTAGTGAATGAGATTTTGACCAGCAGTTTAGCACAGCAGGACCAGTTGCTATCCCGCCATTTACGGGGCTCCGGACTAGTTTTCCACAGCTTTTTCCTTAGGGGCGATTGAAAGTTTCATTCTGGGACTGCTACAGTCGAACTATCTCAAATTCCAAAACAGGAATCTGTTCACTAACTATTAACCGCAAGTCATTGCTGCGATACTTTTTGTAAGGCTTCGCAGCGGGCGTGCACCGCAGGGATGTTGGTTTGCCGAGGTGGCGTAGTTGACGCTCATTTTCCTTGGAACGTTTTTTCTGGCGCTGTTGTCCGCTTTTGTTCTGACGCGGTATGTGCGCGATTTTGCCACCGCCCATGGCTGGGTCGCGGTTCCCTCGCAAGAGCGTCATTTGCATTCCAGCCCGCTCCCGCGGCTGGGCGGTGTTGCCATTTTTCTTTCCTTTTCCGCTTGCATGGGCATGGCCGCACTCTGGGCTTTGTACAATCCCCGCATGCACGCCGTCCTTTCCCTGAGGACGCTACTGACCATCCTCGGACCTGCATCGGTGGTTTTTCTCTTGGGCGTTTACGACGACATCCACGGCGTTGGACCCTATTTCAAGTTTTCCGTGCAGGGCGTGGCCGCCACCATACTCTTCATGGGTGGCTTACGGATCGTCAACATCCCAGTCCTCTTCGGCGATCACGGGCTGCCCTGGTTCGTCGGACTACCGGTCACCATCCTGTGGGTCTTGGCCATCACCAACGCGTTTAACCTGATCGACGGCCTCGACGGGCTCGCGGCCGGTTCGGCCTTGTTCTCGACCCTGGTCGCGTTTGTGGTTGCTCTGCTGTACGGGCAGTCCCTGATCACGGTCATGACGATCGCGCTGGCCGGAGCGATCCTCGGTTTCCTCCGCTACAACTTCAATCCCGCAACAATTTTCCTGGGAGACTCCGGGAGCCTGTTCATCGGCTTTGTATTGAGTGCATTGGCGCTGGCGGGCGCACAAAAGGCTCCGACGATTGTCGCCGTCGCCATCCCGGTGGTTTCTTTCGGCTTGCCGATTCTGGAGACAGCACTCTCGATCGTCCGGCGCCTGATCAGCGGACGCCCCGTGTTTACCGCCGACCGCGAGCATATCCACCACAAGCTCCTGCAGCATGGCATGACGCATCGTCAGGTCGTGATCCTCCTGTACGGGGTCTCGGCCGGTTTCGCAATGCTGAGCCTGTTCCTTCTGTGGCCTACGGGAAGTTCGCTGGGCCTGGTGCTCGCCGTGTTGGGCATCGGCATCTGGATTGGAGTCCAGCATCTCGGCTATCTCGAATTCGGCGAAATAGCCCGCGTCGCGCACCGCACCTTCGACCAGCCTCAAATCTTCGTAAACAACCTGGCCATCCGCCGCGCCAGCGAAGAACTCAAAGTCGCGCGCGATTACGACCAGGTTCGTCGCATTCTTGTGGCTGCGTTCGGCAGCAACGACTTTGACAGCTTCGAACTGAAGCTTGAACTGCTCCCGGGAGAGGTGGTTCCTGTTGGCCCCGCGGAGCCGACTGCGGCGCGCCGCACTGGACCCTCGTTCCGTTGGCACAAACCAGGTGTTCCGAAAACGCTGGACGGTTCCGCCGTCTGGTCCATTGCGCTGGACCTGCTGAGTTCCGGCAACCGGCGCCGTGGCACGCTGATGGTGCACCGCATCTACTCCACGCGGGCTCTGCAGATCGACATCAATCTACTGACCGCGGTGTTCCCCACGGCACTCGCCGACGCTCTCGACCGCACGCTCGCTCACTCCCCACAAGTGATTGCTCTTCACGAGCAGGACGCCTCGTTGATCACCGCCCAGGCGGGATAGCGCCGGTATAACCGCAGAAGGCGGAATCTCCCTTCGTGAACCTTCGTGCCCTTAGTGGTTTCACGCCTTTGTTCGCTGGTTTACTCGGTGAAAGATTTCGAGTGGGACTTCATTGAGCGCGCGGCAGATTCCTGAGACGCACACGTCAAACCAATGGATGTCGCAACAATGGTGCGCGGCTCGACCCACGAAAGGCAGGCTAAAAAGGGGGAGCGTTTTCTACTTACAGTTTGGCGCTGGCGTAGGAGTTGATTTCGCAGTTCAGGCAAACTTCTTCAAAAGCAGGAGCTGTCCATTCCATGATTTTCCCCAGTAATCCATTCTCGCGGGTGGCCCGCGAACGTGTGTCAAGCATAGCCGACCCGCTAACCGAAATCAATACTCCTCGCGGAAAATAAGACGATTGCAAGAATCTGCACACTCGGGCAGTGCGCCTGATTTCTCGCGCTATTTGCAGGAAAGCCCACCCTGCGTTAAGCCGATGGGGTGAGACCTTCTCCCCTCACCGGAATTATTACCGGTTTTCCACACGTGGAACCAGTCCCGCTACTTTCTCGCCTTTCGCCGTCTGTTTACCTTCATCACCACCCGAGATGGAAGCGAGGACTCAGCACTCATGTTTGGCAAGACACTGTATGGCTCGACCTTCAAGGACGTTAGCTTTGTCCCTCTGCAGTCCGCCACATTCTGTGTCCAATGCGAGCTGATCAGCACCAACAGCAAGCCGTATTGCCTGGCCTGCGGCAGCCACGCGCTGCTGGGACTCTCGCGGGTGCTGGGCGGATCTCTGCGCCACCAGCAGACCGCGCACCTCATCACCGATACCGAACTGGACAGCCTTGTTCGCGACCTGCTGCGCACTGTGCCCGACCCTGAAGTCGTGGCCATGGCTGACCACTCCCGCATGCCATCGCTGGCTCTTCGCAGCCAGCTTCGCGTTGCCAACGCGGCCCATCCCGCATCCGGGTTCCGTGCCGTATTCCCGAGCGAAGATACAGAGATTCATGCCGCGGAACTCGATCTTGAACCCGCCATCAGCGCGATCACCGAACGCGCCCAGCATCTGACCGGCGCGACCGGAGCCGCCATCGCTCTGCGTGCGGGCGACGAGATTGTCTGCCGTGCCCGCGCTGGCCGCACTGCACCCGACTTGGGAATGCGCCTGCAGACCGACGCCGGCATCTCCGCCGAAGCCGTCCGCTCCGGCGAGGTCATGCTCTGCCACGATGCCGAGCGCAACCCGCGTGTTGACCTGGCCAGTTGCCGCCGTCTCGGGGTGCGCTCCATTCTGGTTTCGCCCTTGCGCCACTACCGCCGGACACTGGGCATCTTCGAAGTGCTGTCTTCCTCTCCCGGCGCCTTCGACGGACGCGATGTTGCCACCATGCAACTGCTCTCCAGCATGATGGTGGCCGCGATCTCCCGCATCTCCAGCCTGCACCGCGCCCAGACTGTGCGGTTGGCGGGCTCGCCCAACCTCATCCCTGTGCGAGAGCCAGCCGGCCAAGCTAGGTCATAGGCCTTAACCTTAGGATCGCTTAGGCTTGTCGCGGATCTCAGATGGCATCGGGGAAGTGGCTCGACATCGCCCGAAGTGCCGTTTTTCACCCTCACCGTCGACCGACCCAATTATTACGAATTATTTCTTACGCTTTCGTGTTATTTCGATTCTGATGTACTATCTCCGGTATCGCGCGCGAGTTGCCGAACTTCGCCCTTGCAGGAGCGCTAAATGGATCGACGCAGCTTCTTGAAGTCCGCCACCGCAACAGGACTCGCAGTCGGTCTGTACAAAGCCAGTGCCAACGCCTCGATACCCGAACACAACTGGGACAAATACGATTGGGGATCAGGGCCTCCGGTTCTCGACCGCCTTTATCAGGGCCCATTCCCACAGTATGGTCCCGGCGCGGTTGTTCCCGAGAGCGAGGTCTCGATGGTCACTTCGCCCTCCAAGGACATCGTCAGCAATTTTGGCATGGGCCTTGTTGTTTATGCCTCCGACGACACCGGACCACTCCATGTTCCCGGTCAAACGCAGGAACAAACTCTCGAAGATCTGATCAAGCTGCCCTTCGCGCAAAAGATCTACATCCGCCCCAACTGGCGCGATGTCCAGAAACAGCCGGGACGCCTCAACTTCCCGGAATGGTGGAAGATCACGTTCGACCTGGCTCGTCGCTACAACAAACGCATCGGCTTCCGGGTAATGCTGGAAAATCCCGACTTCCCCGACCCCGGTATGCCGGATTTCCTCCTCAACAAAGTCCCCTACGTAAAGCTGAAAGGCGAATGGAAGGGCGACACCACGCAAATGCGCTACCGGAAAGACAATCGCGTGCCGCAATACGACCACCCGGCGTATCAAGCTGCGTTTCGCGAATTGAACGGCCTACTCGCCGCCGAGCTCAACGGCCATCCCCAAGTCGAGTTTATGGACACCATGATGTACGGCTTCTGGGGTGAAGGACACACGTGGCCCTTCGAGGGCAATCCCTTCCCCAGCCAGTTGGTCGCGGAACAGACCTGGGCGGCAATGTTTGAGATGCAACTCGAACACTGGACCAAAGTCCCGCTGGCCACGAACACGCAACCCGACTTCAGCAACGTGGGCAACGCCGACCTGCTCGATCGCACCATGCGCTCCGGCAACTGGCTGCGCACGGATACGATCTTCATCGAGAACACTCAGATCGAGGCGCTCAGCTACCGTCCACCGTGGACCGGCGCGATTTGTGAGGTTGGTTTCACCACCGGCGATCCCAAGGAACTACAGATCGACGAAGACGGCATCACCTACAACGAGCAAATCATTTCCCACGCAGCCGATGTCGGCGTCAACTATCTATCGCTTTGGAGTTGGCACACGCAGAACGCTGGCAACCTCCTGAGCTATTACGAAAAGTTCCCGGCGCCGATCGACGAGATCGCCCGCCAAATCGGCTACCGTGTCCGCCCCTCCTTCATCTGGACTGTCAAGCGCGACGGAGTCACCGGTCTGGTGATCGGACTCGCCAACGATGGCATCACACCTGTTCCTGGAGTGCTTCGCCTGAGCGTGCTGAGCGAGGACAACAAGCTCCACGCATCGGGTTGCGTCGATCCTGGTTATCCGAAACCAGTGGGTGTTCATCAGGTCATGCTGATGCTGCCCGCAGGCGCGCAATGGGAGGGTCTGCGGCTGAAAGCAGAACTCGAAGTGAAAGGCGTTCGTTATCCGGTCCGCTGGGCGTGCCGTCAAAAAGTCAATTCGGATGGCTCACTGACGCTGCGCCACAACCATCTGGATCAGGCGTTGGTGTAGAGGAGTGATGACCATGAAATTTTCGACCTTCTTTCTATTACTTGCTTGCGTTTCCGGAGCGTTTGGCCAGCCAAACTCCTCCTTCTACGTGGCGACGACGGGGAATGATTCGAATCCCGGTACTCAAGTGGCGCCTTGGCGCACCATTCAACACGCCGCAGACACCGTGCGCGCGGGCAGTACCGTCAACGTTCGCGATGGAATCTACGAAGAGTTGGTGAGCATCAACGCATCCGGCAACGCGAGCGATGGATTCATCACTTTCAGAAGCTATCCCGGCGAGACGGCGATCCTCGACGCAGCGCACCTCATTCCCTCCGGCAGACAGGGCATACTGACGATTCACAATCAGAGTTACGTGCGGATTGAGGGTTTTGAAATTCGAAACTTCCGCACCGCCGAACATCGGCTCGCTCCGTTGGGCATAAGCGTTACGGGATCAGGCTCCCATATAGAACTGTTGAAAAACAACGTCCATCACATTGAGAACAATTTTCAAGGCCGCGATGCTCCCGGAAGCGGTGGCAACGGGTTTGGCATCGCCGTATATGGCACCGACGCCAAAGCCCCGATCACTGACCTGATCATTGACGGCAATGAAGTACATCACCTAAAAACCGGTTCCAGCGAGTCGCTGGTGGTGAACGGGAACGTTACGAACTTCCGCATTACGCACAATGTCGTCCACGACAACAACAACATCGGAATCGACGTCATCGGGTTTGAGCGCACGGCGCCCGATCCGGCTGTCGACCAGGCGCGCGATGGAGTGGTGAGCGGCAATCTGGTTTACAGCATCCACTCGCGCGGCAATCCGGCATACCAGAACGAGGAAAACTCCGATGGCATTTACGTGGACGGCGGCACCAGGATCCTGATCGAACAGAACGTGATTCACGATGGGGACTTTGGAATCGAACTGGCGAGTGAGCATAAGGAGCGCGCCACCAGCTACATCACGGCGCGAAACAATCTGATCTATCACTGCCATACTGCGGGTGTCTCCATCGGAGGCTACGCCCCGGAGCGGGGGCACACCGATCACAGCACGGTGGTCAATAACACGCTCTACGACAACGATACGTCGGCAACGGGGTCCGGTGAGTTCCAGATGCAATGGAACATGGCAGACAATATTTTTGCCAACAATGTCGTGTACGCAGGGTCTCGCTGCCTGATCGCGGTGAACAAATCTCATGCCGACAAAAACCAGCCGTCAGTGAATATCGATCACAACCTCTACTACTGTGCGTCCGGAGCGAAGGCGAGCGCTTGGGCAGGGGCTTCTGCCACCGAAACCGGATTCGATAAATATGTCGAGTCCACGGGGAATGACCGTCATTCCCGTTTTCTGGATCCGCATTTTGTCGACGTTGCCGCGCGCGACTTTCATCCGCAGTCAGATTCTCCCGCGCTCGCTGCCGGCACGACTGATGGACTACCGGTGGGAGAACTGGATCTCGAAGGCTCACCCCGCGTCAAATCCGGAAAGATAGACATCGGCTGCTATCAAAGACAATAGGAGTAACCAATGTTGAGCTTCGACCTGAATCGCCGTGAGTTCGTGAAAATCGCCGCTGGAACGGGCGCCGCGTTGGCCTTGCCGAACATAGGACTTGCTGCAGTCTCCTCCAAAACGATCGGCATCCAGGTCGGAGCAATTTCATTTGTAGATGAAGGTACCGAGAAAGTCCTGGACGTCCTTCAGGAACGGGCCTGCGTGAACACTCTGTTTCTTGCCGTGTTCACCTACGGTCGCGGCATCGCCGGAAGGCAGATTCCCGGCCAACCGCTGCCCGATCACGGCAAGCAGGAGTACGATCTCAATTTTCACGGCGGGAATTTCGCCATCCCACATCCCCAGTACTACAAAAACACCGTTCTCAAGGACACGCGTGCCCCCGACCACGGCAATCTCGATATCCTGGCCGAAGTGATTCCTGCAGCGCAGAAGCGCGGCATGAAGGTCATCTGCTGGCTCGAGGACGTATTTCGTACCGACTTGCCGGGCATCGAGAAAGTACAGGAGCGCGATCTGTACGGGCGAAACGCCGAGACGCTCTGCGTCAACAATCCGGACTACCGCAATTTCCTGACCGGCCTCGTCGAGGACTATGCCCGATCCTACGACATCGACGGAATCATGTGGGGATCGGAGCGTCAGGGCGCGCTTTGCGACAGTTTGGGCGCGACGCATGACACGCCGCCAGTGGATCCCGGCGAAGTTACCTGCTTCTGCCAATTTTGTCAGAGCAAAGCGAAAGAACGTGGCATCAATGTCGACCGTGCTCGCCAGGGATTTCTCGAGTTGGAAAAATTCGTCCGCTCCTCGCGCAGCGGCAAACGCCCCGTGGACGGTTACTACGTTCAATTCTGGCGGCTCCTGTTACGCTATCCCGAACTAGCCGCCTGGGAAATGCTCTGGACTGACAGCCTTCGTGAGACCTACGCCGCAATCTACAAAACAGTGAAAACAGCGAAGCCGGCGGTGCCCGTGGGTTGGCACATCTGGCACAACAATTCCTTCAATCCGATCTACCGCGCGGAACAGGACCTCAACGAGCTTTCGAACTATTCGGATTTCATCAAGGTCGTGATGTACAACAACTGCGGCGGCGAGCGGATGGCGCTATACGCCGACAATGCCGGCTCGACACTTTATGCCGATCTCTCAAAACAGGGCCTGCTCGATTTCAACTACGCCGTGATGGGATTCAAGGAGCGCAGCTACGATCAGATCCCGCACACCGGTCTTTCCGCTGACTACGTCTACCGCGAAACGAAACGCGCGCTGGAAGGAATTGCTGACACGAAGACCCTGATATGGCCCGGCATCGATATTGATATCCCGACCGAACCCAACAACAGCAAGTGCACCCCGCAAAGCGTGAAGGAAGCGGTCCTGGCGGCTTTCCGCGCTGGCGCGCCAGGTGTGATTCTATCTCGCAAGTATTCCGAGATGCGGCTCGCCGACCTCAGCGGCGCCGGGGACGCGATTCGCGAGTTGAAACTATAGCCGGCTGACGCCGGCTCGCCCTGATTAGTAATGAGAAGAAGGCTCTTCGGAGCTTGATGCCTCCATTCGTGCAGCCGATTTCCGCGAATCCCGGCGCAGGCCTACACTAAACACCTTCTTCACTTCCTGTCGTCCTTCTGATTTTCTTCTTTAACTTGTTTTTCCACAATCCCGCGCTAATATGTAGCAGCAAGACTTCGGGCCCCCCGTCCCCATGGCTGCTATGACCTCGGTGTTGCGACCCGCTCGACCCAATCGTCGCCGGTGTGTCCGGCACAAGATCCAGACCCCAGCCTATGCCACGTTCTCCGCGGAGTCCCAGGGCGCGATGCTCGATCTGCACGAAATCGTCGACATCAGCGAAGAGGGTGTTGCCATTCAGTGCAGCTCGCCGCTGGAAGCGGACAAGCGCGTGGACCTGTGCTTGGATCTGGCCGAGTGTGCGGAACACATCTACACCACCGGCCAGGTGATTTGGGTCAACCCGTCGGGGCGCGCAGGCCTTCGTTTCTCTGAATTGCCTTCAGCCTCTTTGTTTCGATTGCGCGAGTGGCTCTTCCTGAATGCGATGTCCGGAGTTGCCAACGCTGAGGCCGCCACCGGCTCGCCTCCCGGAGCGGACCAACTTTCTCCCCGTCCCGACTACACCGGTACCCTTGCCGCCGTAACCGCCGTGCAGCGCGAAGTGGAAGCTCTCGGTGCTGACCTCGCCGCCGCCCTGCAGTTGATTGCCGGGCGCGCTCAAACGCTGGTTCGCGCGTCCGGAGCCGCCATCGCACTCGCGACGGCAGATCCTGAATTCATGGATTGTCGCGCCAGTTCCGGCCCGTGTGCTCCCCCGGTCGGCGCACGACTGCAAGTGGGATCGGGTTTTTCCGGCGAATGCGTTAAGAGCGGACGCTTGCTGCGCTGCGATGACACCGATCTCGACTCGTGCGTGGACCCCGACAGTTGCCGGGCTTTGGGCATTCGCTCCATCCTCGCCGTTCCCGTGCGCGTAGGCGAAAAATCGATTGGAATTCTCGAAGTTTTCTCCGGTCAGCCGGATTCCTTCTCTGAGGCCGACAGCAGGGCCCTGCAGCGCCTCTCCGAGACCGTGCTTGCCGCCGTGAACCGCGCTGCCCGCGCCGAGAATCTGCCCACTCTGGAAGCTCCACCCCCCGCTAATCGTTTCTTGCCTACGCTGGGAAGTGTGCTCTTCGCCTCCGCGCCTGAGGAAGAAAGAAAAGCGGAGAGTTCCGACGAGAAGAGCAATGGGGGCATCATTTTGCCGCGGTCGCATCTGATTGTCCTGGTCATTGCCGCCGTCGTGATCCCGATAACACTCGGCTATAGCCTCGCGCCGCTGATCCAGGCCAAGCTTCGGGAGCGCGGACAAAGCCACCTGCAGACCGTGTTCGCGTCGTCTCAGGCACCGAGCCCTGCCGCTACTCCTTCCCCTCTCGCCATCGAGACCGCAACCATCGAGCAACTCCGGCAACTCGGAGACCAGGGCAACTCTGCGGCGGAGAATGCATTGGGCCTCCGCTATTTTCAGGGCGACCAGAAGAACGGAATCGAGCAAGACGAGAAGGAAGCGTTTCGTTGGTTCAGCAACGCGGCCGAGCACGGGAACCTGGCGGCTCAATCCAAGTTGGGATCTCTCTACTGGGGCGGACGCGGCGCACCGAAAGATCTGAACAAGGCTTACTTCTGGACAGTTTTAGCCCGCGCCCGCGGCGACAAAGGCAGCCGGGACCTTGCTCCCCTTTTAGCCTCCGCCATGACGCGAGCCCAAGCGGCCGCGATCGAAGAGCAAGCCGGCACCTGGCTCCGCGACCAATCACCCGCGAAACCAGGAGCCGGCCACTGAAGTCGAAGTCTGAGAACTGAGAACTGAGAACT